>NZ_JBEYXK010000005.1:0-50791 GCF_040645035.1 Streptomyces sp. NPDC046876
ACCCCGGCTCCGCCGGGCACCGGGCTCCGCCCGGACCCTCCCCCGGACTCCGTCCGGGGGGACCCCCACTCAAACGCCGGCGGGGCTGAAGATGCCGGCCCCCGCCACAGGCGTCGGCGGAGCCGGCGGGGCTCATGGGGCTCCGCCCCACACCCCGCGCCTCAAACGCCGGCGAGGCTGGATTCGCCGACCCTCGGCGTCGAAGCGGGCGGGCCGGGACGCTGTGACCTTCGAAGCCGGGGCCCGGCATGTTCCAGCCTCGCCGGCGATTGAGGCGCGGGGTCTGGGGCGGCGCCCCAGGAAACCCGGCTCCGCCCGGCCCCCCAAACGCCGGCGGGGCTGGAGTGGGAACCGTTACGCGGTCAAGGTGGCCCGGAGGGGTGGGGTCAGGGCGGCGACCACCGCGTCCGGGGTCAGGGCCGCCACCGGCGGGAGGCGCAGGAGGTAGCGGGTCAGGGCCAGACCGAGCAGCTGGGCGGCGACCGGCCCGGCCGCCCGCGCGGCCCGCTCCACCCCCACCGCGGCGGCCAGCGCCGGCGCGACCTGCTCCGCGAACACGGCCCGCATCCGCTCCGCCGCCCGCTCGTTCGTCACCGCCGACCGCAGCAGCACCAGCAGCGCATCGTCCGCCGGATCGCCCTCCCACCGCTCCACGAAGTGCCGCACCAGCGCCCCCGGCAGCTCCGGCTCCGCCACGGCCGCCAGGTCCGGCAGCCGCAGGTCCACCTCGAGCGCCGCGTCGAACAACTTCTCCTTGCTGCCGAAGTACCGCATGACCATCGACGGGTCGATGCCCGCGTCGGCCGCGACGGCGCGGATCGTCGTGCGTTCGTACCCCTGCGCGGCGAAGCGCTCCCGCGCGGCCCGCAGGATCGCCGCCTTGGTCTGGCTGCTCATGCCAACAAATGTAGGCCAACAACTGTTGACACACCAGACCGCAAGCCGCCAAGCTGGTCAACAAGCGTTGGCCCACAACCGTTGGCCCAGCCGGCCGCAGACCCGGGAGGCACGATGTCCAGCCCGCTCCCCACCCGCACCGACGTGGCCGTCGTCGGCGCCGGACCCACCGGCCTCGCCCTCGCCGTCACGCTCGCCGAGGCCGGCGTCGACTTCGTCCTGCTCGACCGCCAGGCCGAGGGCGCCAACACCTCCCGCGCCGCCGTCGTCCACGCCCGCACCCTCGAGGTCCTCGACGAGCTCGACCCCACCGGCGCCCTGTCCGCGGAGCTCGTCTCGCGCGGCATCCCCGTCTCCCGGTTCCGGGTCCGCGACGGGGCCCGCCCGGTCGCCGCCTTCTCCTTCGACGGCCTGCGCAGGCGCACCGCCCACCCGTACGCGCTGATGGTCCCCCAGTACGAGACCGAGGCCGTGCTCCTGGCCCGCCTGCGGGCCCTCGGCAAGGACGTGCACCGGCCGTACGAGGTCACCGGCGTCGTCCAGGACACCGACGGGGTCACCCTCGCGACCTCCACCGGCGAGACCCTGCGCGCCACCCGCGCGGTCGGCGCCGACGGCATGCACAGCGTGGTCCGCGAGGCCGCCGGGATCCCGTTCAGCGGCGGCTCCTACGACGCCTCGTTCGTCCTCGCCGACGTGGCCATGGACTGGGCACCCGGCCGCGGCGAGGTCTCGATGTCCTTCGGCCCGGCCGGCCCCACCGTCGTGGCTCCGCTGCCCGGCGGCCGCTACCGCATCGTCTCGAGCGTCGCCGGGCCGGCCCCCGCCGAGCCGGACCTCGCCTTCGTACAGGCCCTGCTGGACCGGCTCGCCCCCGGCCAGGCCGCCGTCCGCGAGGTCGTCTGGTCGTCCCGCTTCCGCATCCACCACCGTGTGGCGGACCGCTACCGCGCGGGCCGGCTGCTGCTCGCCGGGGACGCCGCGCACGTCCACAGCCCGGCCGGCGGCCAGGGCATGAACACCGGCATCCAGGACGGGTACGCGCTGGGCCGCGCCCTCGCCGACGGCGACCCCGCCGCGTACGAGGGCGCCCGCCGGCCCGTCGCCCTGCGCGTGGTGGCCCTGACCGACCGGATGACCCGCGCCTCCACCACCCGCAACCCCGCCCTGCGCCTCGCCCGCAACACCGGGCTGCGCCTGCTCTCCCGCGTGCCCCTGCTGTGCAACCGGGTCGCGGCCGAGCTGGCCGAGCTCAACTACCGCTGAGGGGCCGGGCCGCCGTCACTCCACGAACAGCCCGCGGGCCGCGGCCCGGGCGTCGAAGGCCTCCAGGCGGGCCTGCGCGTCCGGCAGCGCATCGGCCATCGCCTCCAGCAGCACCCGCCCCAGCAGCATCGGCGCGCACGCCGTGTCGAAGGCCAGCCCGGTCCCGACCGGCGCCGGGATCAGCAGGTCCGAGTACCGCGCGACCGGCGCGAACGGCGACTCGGCGACCGTCACCACCCTCAGCCCCGCCCCCTTGGCGTGCTCCAGCGCCTCCGCCACCTCCCGCGGATGCCGCGGCAGCGCGAAGCACAGCAGCGCCGAGGCACCGGCCCCGACGGCCGCGTCGATCCGGTCGGCGAGCATCGAGCCGCCCTCGTCGAGCAGCCGTACGTCCGGATGCACCTTGGCGGCGAAGTACGCGAACCCGCGCGCCTGCGAGGACGCCGCCCGCAGACCGAGCACGGGCAGCGGGCGCGACCCGGCCAGCAGCCGGCCCGCCTCCTCCACCGGCGCGGGGTCGGCGAGCATCTCGGCCAGCTGCCGCAGGTTCTCGATCTCGCCCTGGACGGCCTGCTGGTACTCGTTGTACGCCGCGGCCTCCCGCGGGGCCTCGGCCCGCTCGGCCGGCGCCACCTCGCGCAGGTGCCGGCGCAGCGCCGGGTACCCGTCGAAGCCCAGCGCCACCGCGAACCGGGTCACCGACGGCTGGCTCACCCCCGCCAGCTCGGCGAGCTCCACGCTCGACAGGAAGGGCACCTCCGTCGCCCCCCGCACCATGCAGTGGGCGATCCGCCGCTGGGTGGGCGTCAGCCGGTGCCCCTCGAACAGCTTCTGCAGCCGCGCTGCCGGGCTGTCGCTCATCCCGACCCCTCCGTCCCCGTACGTATTCAGACACCGAGCACTCTGCATGCGGTTATGCAGGACGGCAAGCGGCGGCCCGGTCTTCGAGACGCAGACACGGGGGCTAGCCCCAGTGCCTCCCCGCCCGCCGCTTCCTACCGTGGCCGCATGGAGGCCCGTGAGCTGAAGAAGGAACTCGACGCGACCCTCGAAGCCCGGCGCGAGCTCGGGCCGGAGTACGAGGCGGCGCTCGTGGACTCGTTCGTCGACAAGGTGGACACCCAGGTCCGGCGCCGGCTGGCCGAGGAGCGGCTGGCCGCCGCCCGCGGGGGCCGGGGCGGCGCCCCGGCGTTCGAAGCGGGCTTCGGCGAGCGGTTCGGGTTCGCGGTGGTCACGCTGGTGCTCGCGATCCCGCTCTCGGCGATCGGGGCCGCGCAGGCGGGTCTGGAGGGCCTGCTGGTGGCCTGGGCGGGGATCCTCGGCGTGAACTTCGTCCAGGCGCGCAAGGGCCTGCCCTTCCGGGACCGGGACCGGAACCGATAGCGCGAAGGAGTGGGCGCGGGGACCGCCGCACCCTCGGGTGCGCGAGGGGCGGGACGACGGCGGTCCCCGCGAGGGACACGGGCCGGGTCAGGGCCGTCCGCGTCCACGGGCGTTCACGCGGTCCGGGAGCCGCTCCGGAGGTACGCCAACGCCGTTCGGTGGTGCCGGCCGGGGCCCTCGCCCCTGCCGACGACCACCACTGTTCCGCACGCGTGTTAAGCCGGTGCTGCCGCCACGTGTCGGGCCCGTACCGATTGCGCGAAGGGCCGGGAGCCGGCGCCCGTGCGCGGCTCCCGGCCCTCCCCGGCGGGCTACTCGGCTACTTGGCGTTCTTCGCGAGGAACGCCAGCAGGTCCTGACGGCTCACCACACCGGTCGGCTTGCCCTCGACCAGGACGATCGCCGCGTCGGCCTCGCCGAGCGCGGCCATCAGGTCGGAGACCGGCTCACCGGAGCCGACCTGCGGCAGCGGCGCGCTCATGTGCTTCTCCAGCGGGTCGCTCAGCGCGGCCCGCTGCGCGAACAGCGCCGCCAGCAGCTCCTTCTCCACCACGGAGCCGACGACCTCGGCAGCCATCACGTCCGGGTGGCCGGCGCCGGGCTTGACGACCGGCATCTGCGAGACGCCGTACTCGCGCAGCACCTCGATGGCCTCGCCGACGGTCTCCTCGGGGTGCATGTGCACCAGGGAGGGCATGTCGCCCTCCTTGTCGGCGAGGACGTCGCCGATGCGCGCCGAGGGGCCCGCCTCCTCCAGGAAGCCGTGGCCGGCCATCCACTCGTCGGAGAAGATCTTGCTCATGTAGCCGCGGCCGCTGTCCGGGAGGAGGACGACGACCACGTCGTCGGGACCGAGGTCCTTCGCGGCGCGCAGCGCGGCGACGACCGCCATGCCGCAGGAGCCGCCGACGAGGAGGCCCTCCTCCTTGGCCAGCCGGCGGGTCATCTGGAAGGAGTCCTTGTCGGACACCGCGATGATCTCGTCGGCGACGTTCTGGTCGTACGCGGTCGGCCAGAAGTCCTCGCCGACGCCCTCGACGAGGTACGGGCGGCCGGAGCCGCCGGAGTAGACCGAGCCCTCGGGGTCGGCGCCGATGACCTTGACCTTGCCGCCGGACACCTCCTTCAGGTAGTTGCCGGTGCCCGAAATGGTGCCGCCGGTGCCGACGCCGGCGACGAAGTGGGTGATCTTCCCCTCAGTCTGTTCCCACAGCTCGGGACCGGTCGTCTCGTAGTGCGAACGCGGGTTGTTGGGGTTGCTGTACTGGTCGGGCTTCCACGCGCCCGGCGTCTCGCGGACGAGGCGGTCGGACACGTTGTAGTACGAGTCGGGGTGCTCCGGGTCGACGGCGGTCGGGCAGACCACGACCTCGGCGCCGTAGGCACGGAGCACGTTGATCTTGTCGAGCGACACCTTGTCGGGGCACACGAAGATGCACTTGTAGCCCTTCTGCTGGGCCACGATGGCGAGTCCTACGCCCGTGTTGCCGCTGGTCGGCTCCACGATGGTGCCACCGGGCTTGAGGGCACCGCTCTGCTCGGCGGCCTCGATCATCCGGACGGCGATCCGGTCCTTCACGGAGCCGCCGGGGTTGAAGTACTCGACCTTGGCAAGGACGGTGGCCTGCAGGCCTTCGGTCACACGGTTGAGCTTCACCAGCGGGGTGTTGCCGACGAGGCTGATCATCGAGTCGTGGAATTGCACCATGTTCTCCAGGGACAGGACTCCACGGGTTCTCCGGGAGGCACCGCCAGAGTAAGCGGGAAAGGGATTGACCGACGGGCAGTACGGGGCAGGAAGGTCAACAAGACCAGGAGGTGGCTTGCACGGTGTCCAGGGCAAGGACGGCCCGCCGGATCGCGGCGGGGGCGGCGTACGGCGGAGGCGGGCTCGGACTGGTCGGGGTCGCCGCCGTCGGGCTGGTGCTGGCCGAGGTCCAGTTCGCGAAGCGGACGGTCGGCACCGGGCTGGGAGACCCGCCGCGCGCCGACGGGCTGTACGGGAGTGAGTTCGGCGGTCTGGAGCCGAATCCTGGGCCGGGGCCGCTGCGGCTCGCCATGATGGGCGACTCCACGGCCGCGGGGCTCGGCGTGCGCCGGGCGAGACAGACTCCGGCCGCGCTGCTGGCCTCCGGGCTGGCGGCGGTGGCGGAGCGGCCGGTGGAGCTGCGGAACGTGGCGCTGTCCGGGGCCATGTCGGACGACCTCGACCGGCAGACCGGGCTGCTGCTGGACGGCTCCGGGCCGCCGCCGGACGTGTGCGTGATCATGATCGGGGCGAACGACGTGACGCGGCGGATGCCGCCCACGCAGTCGGTGCGGCACCTGACCTCGGCGGTACGCAGGCTCCGGCTGGCGGGGTGCGAGGTGGTGGTCGGGACCTGCCCGGACCTGGGCACGATCGAGCCGGTGTACCAGCCGCTGCGGTGGCTGGCGCGGCGGGTGTCGCGGCAGCTGGCCGCCGCCCAGACGATAGGGGTCGTCGCCCTGGGGGCGCGGACCATCTCGATGGGCGACCTGCTGGGGCCGGAGTTCGCGGCGAACCCGCGGGAGATGTTCGGGCCGGACTCGTACCACCCCTCGGCGGAGGGGTACGCGACGGCGGCCATGGCCATCCTGCCCACGGTGTGCGCGGCCCTTGCCCTGTGGCCGGAATCGGACCGGCTGGAGGTGGCCCGGAACGAGGACGTGCTGCCGGTGGCCAAGGCCGCGTCGGCCGCCGCCGGGCAGGCGGGTACCGAGGTCTCCGCCGCCCGTGGGCCGTGGGCCCTGCTGAAGCACCGCCGCCGCCGGCGGGTCCCGACGGACCACCACCCGGCCCCCGACCCGATCGCAGAATCCCGAGTCCCGGGCCCCTGACCCCTCCCCCGAGCCGGAGGCCGGCGCCCGTCCCGCCTCCGGCTGCCCGCCCGCCACCGCCAACTGCGCCCAGCACCCCCACGCTTTCGAAGCGGAGGCCCGGCAAATCCAGCCCCGCCGACGCCTGTGGCGGGGGCCCGACAAATGCAGCCTCGCCGGCGTTTGAGGCGCGGGGTCTGGGGCGGCACCCCGGAAGCCCGACCAGCTCCGCCGACGCCTGTGGCGGGGGTCCGGCACTTCCAGCCCCGCCGGCGCTTGAGGCGCGGGTCTGGGGCGCCACCCCGGAAGCCCGACCAGCTCCGCCGACGCCTGTGGCAGGGGTCCGGCACTTCCAGCCCCGCCGGCGCTTGAGGCGCGGGTCTGGGGCGCCACCCCGGAAGCCCGACCAGCTCCGCCGACGCCTGTGGCGAGGGCCCGGCAAATGCAGCCTCGCCGGCGTTTGAGGCGCGGGGTCTGGGGCGGAGCCCCAGGGATCCGGCCGCGCCGGGCACCAGTGCCCAGCCACACCCCCCAGGGGGCCGAGGCCAGGGCCGCCCCATCCCAGCCCCGCCGGCGCTTGAGGCGCGGGGTCCGGCGGCGGCGCCCCAGGAACCCGGCTCCGCCGGGCACCGGGCTCCGCCCGGACCCTCCCCCAGACTCCGTCCGGGGGGACCCCCACTCAAACGCCGAGGGGGCTGGAAATGCCGGACCCCCGCCTCAGGCCTCGGCGGAGGCGGATGGGCAGCGCCGCCACAGGCGTCGGTGGAGCCGGTTTGGCAGGGCCCCTGCTTCAGGGGGCGGCGGGGCCGGATTGGCCAGGCGCTCGGGTCAGGCGGCGGAGGCGGTGGCAGGCTGGGGGGAGGAGCGATCGGGGTCACATTGCTCAGGCGGTGACCTCGACCGTACGGGCCGGTAACTTCGCTTGCGGTCCGTAACGCCTCATCCTTGGAGCCCCGATGCCCGAAGCCGTCATCGTTTCCGCCGCCCGGTCCCCCATCGGGCGCGCCTTCAAGGGGTCCCTCAAGGACGTCCGCCCCGACGACCTGACCGCCACGGTCATCCAGGCCGCCCTGGCGAAGGTCCCCGGGCTGGACCCCCGCGAGATCGACGACCTGATGCTCGGCTGCGGCCTGCCCGGCGGCGAGCAGGGCCACAACCTGGCCCGTATCGTCGCGGTGCAGATGGGCATGGACTACCTGCCCGGCACCACCATCACCCGCTACTGTTCCTCCTCCCTCCAGACCTCCCGCATGGCGCTGCACGCCATCAAGGCGGGCGAGGGCGACGTGTTCATCTCCGCGGGTGTCGAGACCGTCTCCCGCTCCGTCAAGGGCACCTCGGACGGCCTGCCCGAGACGCACAACCCGCTGTTCGCCGACGCCGAGGCCCGCACCGCCGAGGTGGCGCAGTCCGAGGGCTCCACCTGGCACGACCCGCGCGAGGACGGCCTGATCCCGGACGCGTACATCGCGATGGGCCAGACCGCCGAGAACCTGGCCCGCCTGAAGGGCGTGACCCGCCAGGACATGGACGAGTTCGGCGTGCGCTCCCAGAACCTGGCCGAGCAGGCCATCAAGAACGGCTTCTGGGCCCGCGAGATCACCCCGATCACCACCCCGGACGGCACGGTCGTCTCCACCGACGACGGCCCGCGCGCCGGCGTCACGCTCGAGGGCGTCTCGGGCCTCAAGCCGGTCTTCCGCCCCGACGGCCTGGTCACGGCCGGCAACTGCTGCCCGCTGAACGACGGCGCCGCCGCGCTGGTCATCATGAGCGACACCAAGGCGCGGGAGCTGGGCCTGACCCCGCTGGCCCGGATCGTCTCCACGGGCGTGACCGCCCTGTCCCCCGAGATCATGGGCCTCGGCCCGGTCGAGGCGTCCAAGCAGGCCCTGAAGCGCGCGGGCCTGACCGTCGGCGACATCGACCTGTTCGAGATCAACGAGGCCTTCGCGGCCCAGGTCATCCCGTCGTACCGGGACCTGGAGATCCCGCTGGACAAGCTGAACGTCAACGGCGGGGCCATCGCCGTCGGTCACCCGTTCGGGATGACCGGTGCCCGCATCACCGGCACCCTGATCAACAGCCTCCAGTTCCACGACAAGCAGTTCGGCCTCGAGACGATGTGCGTCGGCGGCGGCCAGGGCATGGCGATGGTCATCGAGCGCCTGAGCTGACCCGCGGCGGGTCCGCGCCGGGTCCGCCAGGGGCTCGGGAGCCGTGTGCCGCAAGGGATCCGTGGGATCCCTTGCGGCTCTGCCGGCGCCGGATCCAATCCCCTCGCGGCCGACCTGTGACCGAATCTCCCCCAGGATGTGACCTTTCTCCTGGGGGATTGTTGTTTCCCCAGGTCAGGCCCGTTCCACCGGGCCCCTGTGTGACGAAAGCCCTGTCCATTTCGTGACGTAATGCACTGCACGCCATTCCCAGGTCAGGACACTCTGATGTAGGAAGTCGGGGGATCGAGTCAAATCAGGAGTTAGTCAGTGAGCGCCATGTCTCTAGTCCTGCTGCTGACCACGGCCGTCGCCGCGGCCGTGGGCGCTGCTGCGCTGCACGCCGTCCACGGCCTCCGCAAGCAGGTCACGGCCCTGCGCGGCGAGCTGGCCGTGCCGGCCCAGTTCCGCGGTGCGAGCGTCCCGCACGCCCGCCACGCGGTCGAGTCCCCCGCCGCCGAGATACGGGCCGCCGTGGCCGAGGCCCTCGCCGAGGAGCGTGAGCGCGAGCTGGCCGAGGCGCGGGCGTTCTGGGCCGCGCAGGAGGCCCGCGACGCCGCCGACGCCCCGTCCCTGCTGGGCGGGCTGCCCGGCCTGGGCGAGGACGGCCCGGCCGTCTTCCTGCCCCGGCAGGCGGACCTGGTGGGCCTGGAGCCGGTGCTCGGTGACGACGCCGCTGGGGGCACCTCCCGGCCGGAGGCCGGGGGAGAGTACCCCGAGGACTCCCCCGAGCTGGCCGCGGCCCGCCGCCGCCACCCCTCGCACCCCGACTTCGTTCCGGCCCAGCCCGCCCCCGCCGGCGTGGACCACGAGCGCACGGTGAGCCGGCTGGAGGAGCTCGCGGAGGCCCGTACGGCCCTCGCCGACGTCCGCCCGGGCCCGCTGGGCACGCTCGACGTGTACGTCTTCACCGACGGCACCACGCTGTGCATGACCCCCGGCCACCGGGAGACCGCGGAGCGCCTCGCCGAGGCCCTGCGCTCGGGCACCGCGCCGGTCCTGCTGGGCGGCTCGGGCATCTCGGGTGCGTACGCGCTGACGTTCTCCTGCGGCGGCGACGCCCAGGACCCCGACAACAACGTCTACATCCTCGCGGACCGCGTCATCGCGTCGCTCTGACTTCCGCCTGCTCCACCAGCGCCACGGCCTCGTCCAGCATCTCGGACGGGGCCGTCGCCGTGTCCGGGGCGGCCCGGTCGGGGGCCGGGGCGTCCGCGGCGTCCGCGGCGCGCAGCGCCTCGGCGAGGTCGGCTCCGGCGACCGCGACCTGGTCCCCGACCACGAAGACCCCGGCGTCGGGCATCGTGCGCGCCGGAGCCGCCCCCGAGGGCGATTCCAGCCGCTGCGCCCGCGCCGACAGCTCCCGGGCCAGCTGGAGCGCCTCGGCGGCGGCACCCTGCTGGAGGCGGCTCTGCGGCATGGCCCGCAGCCGGTCGGCGAAACGTTCCACGACGGCGGTCAGGGGTGAGGTATCGAGCACCCGGCCGACCTTACGCGCCGCCTCGGCACCATTGCCAACGGGCGAACTCTCCGGCACGGTGACGTGAAGAGAACAGCACGGCGATACCTCCGGAGGCGCCCATGTCCGTAGAGTTCTCGGAGCAGACGCACCGCAACATGATCGACAGAATCCCCCTGACCACCGGTCGTGACCTCGCCGACTGGCTCCGCACCGTGGACGAGGGCCCCTCCCTCATCCGGTTCGAGGAGAAGGTCAGCTGGCTGCGCGGCGCGCACGAGCTGTCGTACGGCCAGGCCAAGGCGATCATCCACGAGTACGACCTGCGCAGGGCCGCCCGCAAGTTCGGCTGAGCCCGCCCCCACACGCGCCCACCCTGCGCGCCCTGTTCCGACCCCGACCCCTGCTCCCGACACCTGCCCCCGATCCGTACCCGTCCACGAACGCGGGAAGGCCCCGCGAGCGGTGTGCTCGCGGGGCCTTCCCCTGATGCAGCCGGGGACTAGTCGTCGCCGGAGAGGATCTGGAACAGGCGCAGCAGCTCCAGGTAGATCCAGACCAGGGTCATCGTGAGGCCGAAGGCCGCCAGCCAGGCCTCCTCGCGCGGGGCGCCGTAGGTGACGCCGTCCTCGACCTGCTTGAAGTCCAGGGCGAGGAAGGCGGCGCCGAGGACCACGCCGATGACGCCGAACAGGATGCCGAGGCCGCCGCTGCGGAAGCCGAGGCCGTCACCGCCCGCGAAGAGCGAGAACAGCAGGTTCGCGACCATGAGCAGCATGAAGCCCATGGCGGCGGCCATCACGAAGCCGTAGAAGCGGCGCGTGACGCGGATCCAGCGCATCTTGTACGCGAAGAGCACCGCGGCGAAGACGCACATGGTGCCGAGCACGGCCTGGACGACCACGCCGGCGCCGATGTAGGTGCTGGTCGCCGAGCTGATGACGCCGAGGAAGAGGCCCTCGAAGGCCGCGTAGGCGAGGATGATCGCCGGGGAGGCCTTGCGCTTGAAGGTCTGGACGAGGCCCAGGACCATCGCGACGAGCGCGGCGGCGATCGCGATGCCGTACGACTTGTTGATGTTCGCCGGGTCGACGGGCAGGGCGATCCAGGCGAGCGTCGCGGTCAGGACGACGGTGCCGAGCGTCATGGCCGTACGGCTCACGACGTCGTCGATCGTCATCGCGCCGGCGCGCGCCGGAGCCTGCGGCATCCCGGTGTCCGGGGTGGTGGCGTAAGGATTCGTCGCGTACGGGTTGGCCCCGGCCTGCTGGTACTGCGCGTCGAAGCCCGCGTAGGCACCGTTGTCGCGGCTGAACCCCCGTCGCGAGAAGACCGGGTTACTGCTCCTCATCTCACTCCTCCATGGCCACCGGGCGCGGCCTTGCGTCAAGGGTAATGCGTTAGCAAAAAAAGCACCCTACTGCTGGAGGAGGATCTTAGGAGAACCCCGGCGGAAGCGCAGGGGGTAATCGAGGGGCGCGCCGGGGCACCGGGCGACCCTAGTGGTGCCAGGCCTGTCCGCCGGTGTTGTGGATGAAGCGCTGGAGCACTTTGAGGGTGGTCAGGTACTCCTCGTCGGAGATGCCCTCGTGCCGCTCGGTCCACAGGTCGCGCTGGAGGGCGGCGGCCTCGTCGAAGAAGGCCCGGCCCTCGGCGGTGAGGGCAAGGTTCCCGGCGGCGTCCTCGGTGATCCAGCCGCGGGAGACCGCCGTGTCGATCTCCTCCTCCATGGCCTCCGCGCCGGTGTCGAGGTAGTTGTGCAGCATCCGGGACACCTCGGCGCGCGGGCGGACGGCGCCGGCGCCGGCGAGCTGGGCGAGGACCCACCACTGCGGCTGGGTGGTGCCGATCCCGGCGAGGGCGGTGCGCGTGCGGCCGACGACGGCCTTGTAGGCGGCCCAGCTCCAGTAGCCGATGGGCTGCCGGAGCAGTCCGGCGTCGTCGTGCGTGTACTCCATGACCGGTGCCTTTCGTCCGTTCCGGTGCGCCCGCTGCCGTTCGGGGCGACAGGAGCGACGTTAGGAACTCAACCGCGCTCGAGGTCAAGGCCGTTCGGGGGGCAGACATCGGGCAGACAACGTCCACCAGACATGGAGAAGGCCGAACTCCCTGGGTCCCCAGGCAGATCGGCCGTGGTGAAGAGTGCCCGGAGCCGGACTTGAACCGGCACGACCTGAAGGCCAGCGAGGTTTAAGCTCGCCGTGTCTGCATTCCACCATCCGGGCAGGGCGTAGCGGCTCCCGTGGAAAAGCACTGGACGCTATGTCGAGCCTATCGGGAATGCCCAGGTCGGGGGCGGGTCCTGGATCCGATGTTGTCTGATTTTATTGGCGATTGAGGGACCGTCAGGGACGAGAAGGCACGGTCGGCACCATGACGGCGGCGATCACCCCCGAAACGGGAATGACGGGATTTCGATGGCCCGCGCCACCCCGACCGCCACCCTGTCCGCCACCCCGGGCCACCCCGGCTCCGCACCGCCCGGCCCGACCCCGTCTCCGGGGCGGTGTCATACCAGAGGCGTATGCGCGCCGCCCCGCGGTCAGACTCCAGTGGGCCGACGAACGGGCACCTCGGCTGATCCCCCGCCCCGGTGGGCGCGGTGACGATGGAAGGGTCCCGCCGATCCGCAGACCGCAGTGGCCGTCCGCAGCCCGAGGAGTCCCCCCGTGACCACCATGAACTACGCCCCGCACACCACCCAGGCCGTGGCCGCCCGGGCCACCGGCCTCTCCAAGGTGTACGGCCAGGGCGAGACCCAGGTGGTCGCGCTCGACAACGTGTCCGTGGACTTCGGCCAGGGCCAGTTCACCGCGATCATGGGCCCCTCCGGTTCCGGCAAGTCCACGCTCATGCACTGCGTCGCCGGCCTGGACACCTTCTCCTCCGGCTCGGTCCGCATCGGCGACACCGAGCTCGGCAGCCTGAAGGACAAGCAGCTGACCCAGCTGCGCCGCGACAAGATCGGCTTCATCTTCCAGGCGTTCAACCTGCTGCCGACCCTCACGGCACTGGAGAACATCACCCTCCCGATGGACATCGCCGGCCGCAAGCCCGACCGGCAGTGGCTCGACACCGTCATCGAGATGGTCGGCCTCTCCGGCCGCCTCGGCCACCGCCCCACCCAGCTCTCCGGCGGCCAGCAGCAGCGCGTGGCCGTTGCCCGCGCCCTGGCCTCCCGCCCCGAGATCATCTTCGGTGACGAGCCCACCGGAAACCTCGACTCCCGCTCGGGCGCGGAGGTCCTCGGCTTCCTGCGCAACTCCGTGCGCGAGCTCGGCCAGACCGTCGTCATGGTCACCCACGACCCCGTGGCCGCCTCCTACGCCGACCGCGTCATCTTCCTCGCCGACGGCCGCATCGTCGACGAGATGCTCCGCCCCAGCGCCGACGGGGTGCTCGACCGCATGAAGGCCTTCGACGCCAAGGGCCGCACCAGCTGAGGCCCTGACCTCGGCCGCGCCGTACGACCGCCCCCGCGCCCCGCCGCACCGCCGCACCGGCGGACCACCACGACTTCTGGATTCCCATGTTCCGTACCGCCCTGCGCAACGTGCTCGCGCACAAGGCCAGGCTGCTGATGACGGTCCTCGCCGTCATGCTCGGCGTCGCCTTCGTCTCCGGCACGTTCGTCTTCACCGACACCGTCAGCAAGGCGCTGTCCGACCAGTCCCGCAAGAGCTACGACGGGGTCGCCGTCTCCGTCACCCAGTTCGGCCCCGGCCGCACCGAGGACGGGACGAAGGAGGAGGGCGAGCCCGGCATCAGCCAGCAGACCCTCGACAAGGTCGCCCGGCTGAACGGGGTCGAGTCCGTCGCCGGCCGGGTCTCCGGCTTCGCCGGCGTCCCCGACCGGCGCGGCAAGCTGATCGGCACCGGCTGGGCCAACCAGGGCGCCAACTTCGCCCCCCTCAAGGACGGCAAGGACCCCCGCTACGCCTTCACCGCGGGCCAGGGCCCGGCCAAGGCCGACGAGATCGCCCTGGACAAGGCCTCCGCCAAGACCGGCGGCTACTCCGTCGGCGACAAGGTCCGCGTGGCCACCAACGGCCCGGTCAAGGAGTACACCCTCACCGGTGTCTTCACCACCGAGGACGGCGCGGTCAACGCCGGCGGCTCCCTCGTGCTCTTCGAGGCCAAGGTCGCCCAGGAGCTCTACCTCGCCCCCGGCTACTACTCCGAGCTCGCCGTCGCCGCCAAGCCCGGCGCCGACGCCGCGAAGCTGCTCGCCGAGGTCACCCCGGTCGTCGGCAAGCACGCCAAGGCCGAGACCGGCGCCGCCCTGGCCGAGCGCAACGCCAAGGACATCGAGAAGGGCATGGACGGCATGAAGACCGGCCTGCTCGGCTTCGGCTTCATCGCGCTCTTCGTCAGCGTCTTCCTCATCTACAACACCTTCACCATGCTGGTCGCCCAGCGCACCAAGGAACTGGCCCTGCTGCGCGCCGTCGGCGCCACCCGCAGCCAGGTCCGCCGGTCGGTCCTGAGCGAGTCCCTGCTCGTCGGCGTCATCGCCTCCGTCCTCGGCCTCGGTCTCGGCGTGGGCCTCGCCGTCGCCCTGCGCTCCGCCATGGACGGCTTCGGCGCCAAGATCCCGGCCGGCCCGCTGGTCGTCTCCCCCGCCGCCGTGATCACCGCGCTCGTCGTGGGCCTGGTCGTCACCGTGCTCGCCGCCTGGCTGCCCGCCCGGCGCACCTCCAAGATCCCGCCGGTCGCGGCCATGGGCAGCGCGCACCTTCCGCAGAGCGCCAAGTCCCTGGTGGTGCTGAACAGCTTCGGCGGCGTCCTGACCGCGATCGGCTTCGGCCTGATCCTGACGGGCTCCTCGAAGGGCGGCGAGACCGGCCGCTGGATCATCGGCGGCGGCGCGTTCTTCACCCTGATCGGCGTGGCCGTGCTGATTCCGATGCTGTCGCGCCCGCTGATCGCCGTCGTACGGCCGCTGCTGACCCGCGTCTTCGGCGTCGCCGGCAACCTGGCCGCCCGCAACGCGGTCCGCAACCCGCGCCGCACCGGTGTCACCGCCGGCATGCTGACCATCGGACTCACCCTGGTCACCGGCCTGACGGTGCTCGGCGTGACCGTCGGCAAGGCCGTCGACCGCTCCACCACGGACCAGATCCGCGCCGACTACATGCTCTCCATGGCCGGCGGCGGCGACCTGGACCCCTCGGTCCTGACCGCGTTGGAGAAGACCCCCGGCGTCGCGGCCGTCTCCGGCCAGCAGTCGGCGTACTTCAAGGGCACCGACGGCACCTTCCACTCCGCCTCCGGCGTGAACCCGGCCGCCCTCGACAAGGTCGTCAACTTCAAGGTGGTCAGCGGCTCCGTCGCCGGCCTCGCCCAGGGCCAGGTCGCCGTCGCCGACAAGACCGCGAAGAAGGCCGGCCTGTCGGTCGGCAGCACCGTCGAGGCCGCCTTCGACGGCGGCGCCAAGAAGTCCCTGAAGGTCGCCGCGATCTTCGAGGAGAGCGAGCTGGTCTCCCCGTACGTCCTGGACGCGAAGCAGATCCCGGTCGAGACCGGTGAGAAGCCGCAGATCCGCCAGGTCTTCGTGAAGATGGCCGGCGGCGAGTCCCGGGCCAACGAGCAGAAGGTCATCGACGCCCTCGGCGACAACCCCGCCATCAAGATCGCGGACAAGCAGGACATCCGCAACGAGATGGGCGGCATCATCAACACGATGCTGAACGTGATGTACGGCCTGCTCGGCATGGCCCTGGTCATCTCGGTCCTCGGCGTCGTCAACACCCTCGCGATGTCGGTCTTCGAGCGGACCCAGGAGATCGGCATGCTCCGTGCGGTCGGCCTCGACCGGGGCCGGGTCAAGAACATGATCCGCCTGGAGGCCGTGGTCATCTCCCTCTTCGGCGCGGTGCTCGGCGTCGGCCTCGGCACCTTCCTCGCGTGGGCGCTGGGCCGCACCCTCAAGGCCTCGATCCCGAACTACGAGCTGGTGATCCCGTTCGACCGGATCGGCGTCTTCCTGCTGCTGGCCGCCGTGGTCGGCGTCCTGGCCGCCCTGTGGCCGGCGCGCAGCGCGGCGAAGCTGAACATGCTGACGGCCATCAAGACCGAGTAGGACGGCGGGACGCGAGGAAGGGCCCGGGGCAGCCGCCCCGGGCCCTTCCCGTGCGCGTACGGGCGCGCCGCTCGCGTACGGGCGTCCGCGGGCTACGCGCCCCAGGTGCGCAGCCGCAGCGGCAGGTCCGACGACCCGCCCTCACCGGGCCGGACGGCGAGGACCTGGTTGACGCCGAGGCGGCCGTGCTCGAAGCCCAGCGCCGAGGCGGCCATGTACAGCAGCCACACCCGGGCCCGCCCGGGCGAGGTCAGCCGTACGGCGTCCTGCCAGTGCTCCTCCAGCCGCGCCACCCAGGCCCGCAGGGTCAGCGCGTAGTGCTCGCGCAGCGCCTCCACGTCGCGGACCTCGAATCCGGCCCGCTCCAGCTCGCCGACCGTCGTGCCGAGCGGGGAGAGCTCGCCGTCGGGGAAGACGTAGGCGTCGATGAACTCGTCGATGCGGTAGGCCGCTTCGTCGGGCTCTGGCCGGCGGGCGATCTGGTGGTTCAGCAGGCGGCCGCCGGGCCGCAGCAGCCCGTACAGGAGGCGGGCGTACTCGCGGTAGCGGTCCGCGCCGACGTGTTCGGCCATTCCGATGGAAGAAATCGCGTCGTACGGGGCGTCCTTGACGTCCCGGTAGTCCTGGACACGGATCTCGACCCGGTCGGCCAGCCCCTCCTCCGCGGCCTGCTTGAGGGCGTACGCCGCCTGCTCGCGCGAGAGCGTGATGCCGGTGACCTTCGCCCCGTACTCCCGGGCGGCGTGCAGCGCCATGGAGCCCCAGCCGCAGCCGACGTCGAGGAGCCGGGCGCCGGGTGCGAGGCCCAGTTTGCGGCAGACCAGGTCGAGTTTGTCGCGCTGGGCCTCCTCCAGGGTGCCGCCGGGGCTCCAGTAGGCGCAGGAGTACACCATCGACGGGCCGAGGACGCGTTCGTAGAACTCGTTGCCCACGTCGTAGTGGTGGCTGATCGCGTGTTTGTCGCGGCTGCGCGTGTGCATCGGCCCGCCGTGGCGGACGGCCTCCTCGGCGGGCGGCGCGGGCGGCGGCAGCGGCCGGGCCAGCGCGACGAGCTCGCGTACGGCGGCCCGCGCGGCGGGGTCGCGCAGCAGCGCGGCGGTCCCGCCGGCGGCGCCGGGGGCGCGCGCGGGCAGGTGCGGGCGCAAGGCGGCGAGTTTGGCGAGTCCGGTGGGAGGGGTCGGTTGCCCTCCGGCGGGCCCGGCGTCGGGGCCGGGGTGGGGGGCGTGGCCGCGGCCGTCGGACCCGCGGTCCCAGAGCAGGCCGGAGACGCGGTCCAGCAGGGCGTACAGGTCTCCGTCGACGGTGAGCTCCCCCGCCACCCAGGCGCGGGCCAGGCCCAGTTCACCCGGCCGCCACAGCATCCGGCGCAGGGCGCGCCGGTGGGCCAGCACCAGCACGGGGCCGTCGGGCGGCCCGGCCTCACTGCCGTCCCAGGCCCGGATCCGGACGGGCAGCGGGGCGCCCAGCAGGGTCTCGGCCACAGCGGCCAGCCGCGGCGCGGCGTCGGTCATCTCGGCACCTCCTGAAACGATCCGGCGCAACGGACTACCCAGATCCGTCCCCGGCCAATCGGCGGGAGGAGGAGCCGCCGCCCCGGGGCGGGGCAACCGTCGCCCTCCGCCCGGGAACGCCGAAGGGGCCGCCCGCACCACGGATGGCGGGCGGCCCCTTCGGGGCGTACTGCGTGCCGGTCGGTCAGGCCCGGGTCAGGAGGCCTTGGCCTTCTCGGCGGGCGCGGCCGCGGCGGCCGGAGCCGGGGCCGGCTTGGCGGCCTCGTAGAACTCCTCGCGCGGGGTCTCCAGAGCACCGAGGGAGACGACCTCACGCTTGAGGAACATGCCGAGGGTCCAGTCCGCGAAGACGCGGATCTTGCGGTTCCAGGTCGGCATGGCCATGCCGTGGTAGCCACGGTGCATGTACCAGGCGAGGCGGCCCTTGAGCTTGATCTTCATCTTGCCCATGACGATCATCGCCACGCCCTTGTGGAGGCCGAGGCCCGCCACCGCACCCTTGTTGGCGTGCGAGTACTCCTTCTGCGGGAAGCCCCGCATGCCGGAGACCACGTTGTCGCCGAGGACCTTGGCCTGGCGCAGCGCGTGCTGGGCGTTCGGCGGGCACCAGGCGTTCTCGACGCCGGCCTTGCGGGCGGCGACGTCCGGGACCTGGGCGTTGTCGCCGGCGGCCCAGATGTAGTCGGTGCCCTGGACCTGGAGGGTCGGGGCGGTGTCGACGTGGCCGCGCGGGCCGAGCGGCAGGCCGTAGCGGGCCAGCGCCGGGTTGGGCTTGACGCCCGCGGTCCACACGATCGTGTTGGAGTCGACCTCGAGGCCGTTCTTCAGCACGACGTGGCCGTCGACGCAGGAGTCCATCGAGGTGCCGAGGTAGATCTCGATACCGCGGGACTCGAGGTGCTCCTTGCCCCAGGTGCCGAGCTTGGGCCCGACCTCGGGGAGGATCTTGTCGGCCGCGTCGACCAGGATGAAGCGCATGTCCTCGCGCTTGATCGTGGAGTAGTACTTCGCGGCGTCGCGGGCCATGTCCTCGACCTCGCCGATCGTCTCGGCGCCGGCGAAACCGCCGCCGATGAAGACGAAGGTGAGGGCCTTGCGGCGGACGTTCTCGTCCGTCGTGGACTCGGCCTTGTCGAGCTGCTCGAGGACGTGGTTGCGCAGGCCGATGCCCTCCTCGACGCCCTTCATGCCGATGCCCTGTTCGGCGAGGCCGGGGATCGGGAAGGTGCGGGAGATGGCGCCGAGCGCGATCACCAGGTAGTCGAAGGGCAGCTCGTACGCCTCGCCGACGAGCGGCGTGACGACGGCGACCTTACGGTCCTGGTCGATGGTGGTGACCCGGCCGGTGAGAACCTCAGCCTTGGGCAGCACGCGTCGCAGCGGGACGACGACGTGCCGCGGCGAGATGCTGCCTGCGGCCACTTCGGGGAGGAAGGGCTGGTAGGTCATGTACGAGCGCGGGTCGACGACCGTGACGGTCGCCTCGCCGTAGCGCATCTTCTTCATGATGCGCTTGGCTGCGTACAGGCCTACGTACCCACCTCCTACAACGAGGATCCTGGGACGCTCCGTGGTGCTCATGGAACGAGTATCCAGCACCCTCAGGGGTGATGCTCGTGAGCCCCTTCACAAGAACCTTGAAGGCCTCTGCTACACTGCGCGGCCCACGTGACGGAGGTCATGGCACCGAACGGGAACCACGGTGTAACGGGACTCGTTGTTCACCCGCTCTGAACTGGCCTCCAGGCCTGAAACCGGAGTAGACCACCGGGTTCGTCGATACCTACCGACCCGGCCCCGACCCGTCCGCGATTCACACGAACGCACGCACAAAACGGGCCTGCGGACCTCCGAAAGACCCCGAAGGGCCTTCGACTTGACCCCGCAGGCCTCTTTTCCTTGTGAAGAACTTCACGAACTTTCTTCGGGGAGAGGGCCGAAAGACCCCCAGAAAGGTTCCTCCAGCCC
Source organism: Streptomyces sp. NPDC046876 (assembly GCF_040645035.1). NCBI lineage: Bacteria > Bacillati > Actinomycetota > Actinomycetes > Kitasatosporales > Streptomycetaceae > Streptomyces > Streptomyces sp. NPDC046876. The sequence continues at coordinate 19,621 of NZ_JBEYXK010000005.1, forward strand.
CTCCCCGACCCCCACAACCCTCCGGTGACGGGTGCGTGTACACGGCCTTGCGTACACTTCAGGCATGGACCAGAGCGCCGTGACCGTCCGCGAAGCCCGCGCCCACCTCGCGGATCACATCAACCGCGCAGAACAGGGCACAGCAACCATAATCACGCGCAATGGCGCTCCGGTGGCCGCGCTGGTGCCCATCGCCGACTTCAACGCCCTCGAAGAAGCCGCCGACGAACTGCTCGCACGCGAGGCGGAAGCGGTCCTCGCAGAGGGCGGCCCCACCGTGACCATGGCCGAGCTGCTCGCCGACCTGTTCAGCGAACGAGGTGACGGCGCCGCGTGAAGTACGCGTTCCGGTTCACCTCTGCTGCACAGCGCCAGCTCCGGGCGATCGACCGGGCTGCGGCCATGCGCATCCTTGCGGCCCTGACCGCGCTCGGCGACGACCCGTTCCGCGAGGACGCGGACATCAAGAAGCTCACCGGCCCCTCCGGCCTCTACCGGCTGCGGGTCGGCAGCTACCGGGTGGCCTACCAGGTCCTGGACGGCGAGCTCGTCATCCCCGTCGTGAAGGTCGGCGACAGGCGGGACGTCCACCGCAGCCGCTGAGGGCGGACCTGCCCGGGAAGCCCCGCGGCCCCCGGGCAGGTCACCCGCCGGTCAGGCGATGGACCAGGCGATGCCGTCCAGGATGTCGTGCTCCGAGACCACGACCTCCTCGGCGCCGATGCGGTCCATGATCGCGAGGAGGACCAGGGCGCCGGCGCCGATCACGTCGACACGGCCCGGGTGCAGGACCGGGATCGCGGCGCGCTCGGCGTGGGTCGTGGTCAACATCCGCTCGGTGATCTCGCGGACCTGCGCGTACGGGATCCGGGAGTGGTGGATCTCCGAGGACAGGTACTCCGGCAGGTCGAGCGCGATCCCGGCGACGGTGGTCACCGAGCCGGCCAGGCCGACCAGGGTGCGGGCCTCGCGCAGCGGCACCGTCTGCTCGGCCAGGTCCAGGGCCGCCTCGATGTCGGCCCTTATGGCGGCGATCTGCGCCTCGGTCGGCGGGTCGGTGACCACGCCGTCGACGACCAGGTGGCGCTCGGTCATCCGGACGCAGCCCACGTCGACCGAGCGGGCGGCGCGCACGTGCTCCTCGCCGACGACGAACTCGGTGGAGCCGCCGCCGATGTCCACCACCAGGAACGGCTTGTCCATGTGGTCCGTGCCCGCCAGCTCCTTGGTGGCGCCGGTGAAGGAGAACTCGGCCTCCTGGTCGCCGGAGATCACCTCGGGCTCGACGCCCAGGATGTCGACGACACCGCGGACGAACTCGTCGCGGTTCTCGGCGTCGCGGGAGGCCGAGGTGGCCACGAAGCGCAGCCGCTCGGCGCCGAGCTCCTTGATGACCTCCGCGTACTCGCGGCAGGCCGCGAAGGTGCGCTCCAGCGCCTCCGGGGCCAGCCGGCCGGTCTTGTCCACGCCCTGGCCGAGGCGGACGATCGTCATCCGCCGGTCCAGCTCGACCAGCTCGCCGGTGGCGGGGTCGCAGTCCGCGACGAGGAGGCGGATGGAGTTCGTACCGCAGTCGATGCCGGCGACCCGGGTCATGCGTCGCCCTCCGCTTCCTTCTCCGGTTCCGCGTCCTTCTTCTCCCCGCACGGGGTGACGCACGGGCCCTTGGCCCACCACTCGGGCAGCATGGCCAGGGCCTCGTCGCCGAACGGGTTCACGCCCGGGCCGGCGGCCAGCGAGTGGCCGACCAGCACGTGCAGGCACTTGACCCGGTCCGGCATGCCGCCGGCGCTCGGGAAGCCCTGGAGCACCTCGATGGCATCGCGGCGCCGGATGTAGTCCTCGTGCGCGGCCCGGTAGGCGGCGGCGAGCTCGGGGTCCTCGGCGAGCCGGGCCTGCATCTCCTTCATCACGCCGTTGGCCTCGAGCGTGCCGATCGCGGAGGCCGCGCGCGGGCAGGTCAGGTAGTAGAGGGTGGGGAACGGCGTGCCGTCGGGGAGGCGGGGGGCGGTCTCCACCACGTCCGGCTGACCGCACGGGCAGCGGTGGGCGATGGCGCGCAGCCCGCGCGGCGGGCGTCCGAGCTGCTGCTCGAACGCCTCGATGTCCGCGTCGGTCGGCTCGGTCCGTTCGGTCTGGGGCGGGGGCGTCTGCATGCCTGGAAGGAGTCTCTTCGTTCTCGTGGATGGGTGCTGCTGCTGGTCGGTCGCGGCTCAGTCGCCGGGGCGGTCGGCCTTGTCCACGCCGTCCCAGACGTTGGAGTACCAGGGCCGGTCGGACCCGGCCCGGCCGGTGCGGCGGTGCTCCGCCGCCTCGGCGCCGGGGTCGTTCATGATGTAGCCGATCTCGCCCGGCCGCACGAAGTGCAGGTGTTTGCGCGCCTGCTGCTCCGCGTAGGCGTTGTCCTGCCAGCGGGCCTTCTCGTCGCGCAGGCGTTCGAGGCGCTTGCTCGCCGCCGCGGCGGCCCGCTGCTGCTCCGCGATCTCCGAGCGCTGGGAGACGTATTGGCGCATCGGGTACGCCAGGGCGACGACCAGCGTACAGAGGACGAGCACGAGCAGGGCGGCCCGGCCGGTGAGCCGGCTGCGGCGGACCTGACGGCGGCTCTGCGAGCGGTAGACGTGGGCGGCGGTCCGCTCGCCGAGCTGCTTGAGCCTGGTCGCGGTGGAGAAGGTGGAGAACCGATCCCGGTTCCCGGCCATTGCTCCCGCCTCCCCTCTGTCCGTACTACGCAATACGTCCCCGCACACGGTACGGGACCGAGTGCGGGGACGTACGGAGGCTCAGGGACCGTCAGCCCTTGAAGCGCGGGAACGCGCTGCGGCCCGCGTACACCGCGGCGTCGTCGAGGATCTCCTCGATGCGCAGCAGCTGGTTGTACTTGGCGACGCGCTCGGAGCGGGCCGGGGCGCCGGTCTTGATCTGGCCGCAGTTGGTGGCGACGGCAAGGTCGGCGATGGTGACGTCCTCGGTCTCGCCGGAGCGGTGCGACATCATGCACTTGAAGCCGTTGCGCTGGGCGAGCTCGACGGCGTCCAGGGTCTCGGTCAGCGAGCCGATCTGGTTGACCTTGACGAGCAGGGCGTTGGCGGTGCCCTCCTCGATGCCGCGGGCCAGGCGCTCGGGGTTGGTGACGAACAGGTCGTCACCGACGAGCTGGACCTTGGCGCCGAGCTTCTCGGTGATGACCTTCCAGCCGGCCCAGTCGTCCTCGAACAGCGGGTCCTCGATGGAGACCAGCGGGTACGCGGAGACGAGCTCCTCGTAGTACTCGGTCATCTCGGCGGCGGAGCGGGCCTGGCCCTCGAAGTTGTACTTGCCGTCCTTGTAGAACTCGGACGCGGCGACGTCGAGCGCGAGCGCGATGTCCTTGCCCGGGGTGTAGCCGGCCTGCTTGATGGCCTCGAGGATGAGGTCCAGCGCCTCGCGGTTGGAGCCGAGGTTCGGGGCGAAGCCGCCCTCGTCGCCCAGACCGGTGGACAGGCCCTTGCCCTTCAGCACGGACTTGAGGGTGTGGTAGACCTCGGTGCCCCAGCGCAGGGCCTCGGAGAAGGACTCCGCGCCGATCGGCGCGATCATGAACTCCTGGATGTCCACGTTGGAGTCGGCGTGCGAGCCGCCGTTGAGGATGTTCATCATCGGAACGGGCAGCAGGTGCGCGTTCGGGCCGCCGAGGTAGCGGAAGAGCGGCAGGTCCGAGGCCTCGGAGGCGGCGTGCGCCACGGCCAGGGAGACGCCGAGGATGGCGTTGGCGCCGAGCGAGCCCTTGTTGTCGGTGGCGTCCAGGTCGAACATGGCCTGGTCGATCAGGCGCTGCTCGGTGGCGTCGTAGCCGACGAGCTCCGGGCCGATCTGCTCGATGACCGCGAGGACGGCCTTCTCCACGCCCTTGCCCATGTAGCGGTTGGGGTCGCCGTCGCGGAGCTCAATGGCCTCGAAGGCACCGGTGGAGGCGCCGGACGGAACGGCAGCACGGCCGGTGCTGCCGTCGTCGAGGCCCACCTCGACCTCGACCGTGGGGTTGCCTCGGGAGTCCAGGATTTCCCGGGCTACGACGACGTCGATGGACGGCACGAGCATCTCCTTCTGGGATGTGACGCTGGGTGTGCGGTGGCGGGTACGGCCGTGGGATGGCCTTGCCGCCTAGAGCCTAACCGGCTCCGGGCAGTCGGCCAGCCGACCGCCCGCGTCCTGGGACGAAAAAGGGCCCGAATACCCCGCTTCCGGGACATAGGGCCCTTGATTCCGGGACTGTCGGGCCCTGTCGGGCTCTGTTGGGCTCTGTTGGGCTCTGTCGGTCCCCTGTCGACCGCCGTCTGCCGCCACCGGTCACCTGCCGTACGGGTGCTGCGCGGGCGGACGCACCGCCGCCCGGCGCGTGGGGGGTACGCGCCGGGCGGTGGGGTGTGCGCGTGCGGTCACGGCACGCGCGAGTGTTGCCGGGGAATTCAGCTGAGCTTCAGCATCTGGCCCGGGTAGATCAGGTCGGCGTCCGAGACGATGTCCTTGTTCAGCTCGAACAGCTTCTCCCAGCCGCCCTTGACGCCGTTGGCCTCGGCGATGGAGCCCAGGGTGTCGCCGGACTTGACCTCGTAGGAGCCGTTGCCGGTCTTGATGACCGAGGAGTCGCCGCGCTCGGAGCGGGTCACCGGCGCCTCGGCGCGCGGCGTCTCCTTCTTCGGCTGTGCCTTCGGCGTCTCGGTCTTCTTGGTCTCGGTCTTCTTCGTCTCGGTCTTCGGCGTCTGCTTCGGGGTGTCGCTCGAGCCGCCGCCGGAGTACGAGGAGTTCGACAGGCCCTTGCCGCAGACCGGCCAGGCGCCCTTGCCCTGGCCCTTGAGGACCTTCTCGGCGATGGCTATCTGCTGCGACTTGGAGGCCTGGTTGGCCTGCGCGGCATAGGCCTTGCCGCCGTACGCGGCCCAGGTGGAGGCCGAGAACTGCAGGCCGCCGTAGTAGCCGTTGCCCGTGTTGATGGACCAGTTGCCGCCGGACTCGCACGCCGCGACGCGGTCCCACTCGGAGGCGGTGGCGGCGGACGCGGAGCCCGCGGTCATCAGCGGGGCGGCGACGGCGACACCGGCGACGCCGGCGAGCGTGACGATGCGGGTGGTCCGCTCGATGGCGGTGGCGCGACGGTGCTTGCCCTTGCCGGAACGCAGCATGGATTTCTCCTCACCGACGCCTGCGAGGTGAGCTGTCGGGTTCGGGCGGATGAGTTGCCCGGCCGCGCACGTGGCGCGTCTTCACCCCTAGCCGTTCGTGACCGTCTTCCGACGGGCCTTCCCGGCGCCTTCGTTGGTTCCCCCGCTCCTGCCTTCGGCGCTTGACGCGACGTGTGTTCCCCCCGGCCGCCGGCAGGATTCGGCGATGCGGTCGAAGGGGCCCGCGGTGGCGGGCGATTCAGAAGGTAGACAGGTCCCCCGCCGATGTTCAACGAGGAACTTCGGCGGGGGACGGCCCCTACTTGCGCTCCCCGCAAGGGTGTTTGCGCAGGTGAGGGCGGGGTTTGCCCAAGGTTACGGACAGGACACGCCAGTTGACCGGAAGAGACACATGTCTCATTTGAACGAACCGGACATTCAAGGCCTTCCGGGTGTCCGAAGTGCCGTTATTTCTGGCTTAGATCCAGGTTCTGACCCGGCTTGATCAGGTTGGCGTCACCGCCGATGACCTGCTCGTTGGCGTGGTACAGGGCGCTCCAGCCGCCCTTGACCCCCTTGGCGTCCGCGATGGTGGCGAGGCTGTCGCCCTCCTTCACGGTGTAGGCGGGGGCCGCGCCCTCCGCGGCGGGGGCACCACGGTGCTTGCCGGTGGCAGTGGTGTCCGGTATGGCGGCCGGGTCGGTGGAGGCGCCCGGGGTGGGCGCGGCCGACGGGGCGGACGGGGCGGTGGGCGCCCCCGGGGCGGCCGGGTTCACCGGGGCGGTGGGGTCAGCCGGGTTCACCGGGGCGGTGGGCGCCGTACCGGGCGCGGTGGGCGCCGTCGGGGCCGTCGGGGCGCCCGGGTCGGTGCTCGGGGTGCCCGGCAGCGGCGTCTGGGACGGCAGGTCCGGGTCGGGCATGACGGGCAGGCCGCTGACGGGTGCCTGCGGCGCGGCCGGGATGGTGAAGGTGGGTCCGGGCGTCGGGGCGCCGAAGTCGGTGGCCCGCTCGCCGTTGCGGCCGGCCGGGACCTTGTCGTCCGGGCGGCTCGGGGTGGCGCCGACGGCGCGGTGCTTGCCGGTGGCGCCCGGGTCCACGTCCGCCGCGGGGGCGTCCTTGGTCAGCCCGGCCGAGGTCGCGCAGTTCTGCCAGGCCTCGGGGCCCTGGGCGCCGAGCACGCGTTCGGCGACGGCGATCTGCTGGGACCGGCTGGCGAGGTCGGGCCGCTCGGCGAACTCCAGGCCGCCCGCGTTCTGCCACTGCTCCTGGGTGAAGGCCAGCCCGCCGTACGCACCGCTGCCGGTGTTGGCGCTCCAGGTGCCTCCGCTCTCGCACTCGGCGACCTTGTCCCACGTCGAGGCGTCGGCCGCGCTCGCGCCGGTGGCGGCGAGCAGTGGCAGGGCCAGTGCGGAGCCCGTGACTCCGGCGGTGACGACAATCGCGGGTACCTGGCGGGGGCGTCTGTGGCGGCCGTTCCCGGAACGCATGTGCTGCACCTTTCGCATAACGGCTGGGTAACGGCAGAACCTAGCGGCCTTCGAACGATTGTCACAAGTTGAGCAAGCAGTTGACTTTGTCTCAGAAAACGTTCAGTTGTTTCGGGGTGTGAAGCGCACGGGAAGCGTGCGCAGGCCACGCATGATCAGACCTCCGCGCCACCGCAGGTCAGTTGACGGAACGGCGAGTTCCAGATCCGGCAGACGCGTCAGCAAAGTCGCAAGCGCCGTCTGTCCTTCGAGTCGGGCGAGCGGAGCGCCCAGGCAGTAGTGGATCCCGTGGCCGTAGCCGAGGTGCTGGTTGTCGGCGCGCGAGAGGTCCAGGGTGTCGGGGTCGGCGAACCGCTCCGGGTCCCGGTCGGCGGCGGCGAGGACCACCAGCACCGGGTCCCCGACCGCGATGTCCTGCCCGCCGAGCGTCAGCGGCCGGGTGGCGAAGCGCCAGGTGGCGAGCTCGACCGGGCCGTCGTAGCGCAGCAGCTCCTCCACTCCGGTCTGCAGCAGCCCGCGCTCGCCGGCGGCGAGGGAGTCCTGGAGCCGCGCGCGCTGCCCGGGGTTCATGAAGAGGGAGTGGACGCCGTTGCCGATGAGGTTCACGGTGGTCTCGAAACCCGCGAAGAGCAGGATGAACGCCATGGCGGTGGCCTCGGCCTCGGTGAGGTGGTCGCCGTGGTCGCTCGCCCGGATCAGGTCCGAGATCAGATCATTGCCCAGATCATCCCTTTTGCGGTGGATGAGTTCACCGAGGTACGTCCGCATCTGCTTGACGGAACGGGCCACTCCGCCGCGCGGGCCGCCGCCGTGCCGGATCATCATCCCGGCCCAGTCGCGGAAGTCGTCCTGGTCCTCGCGCGGTACGCCGAGCATCTCGCAGATGGCGTAGATGGGGAGCGGAAAGGCGAACTCGTGGATGAGGTCCGCCTCGCCCCGCCCGGCGAACCCGTCGATGAGGTGGTCGGTCAGCTCCTGCACCCGCGGTGTGAACTCCGCCACCCTGCGCGGCGTGAACGCCTTCGACACCAGGCGCCGCAGCCGGGTGTGGTCCGGCGGGTCGATGTTCAGCAGATGCGTCATCAGCTCCGCCTTGCGCTCCCCCGGGATCCCGGTCTTGCCCTTGGCGTGCGCCGGCTCCGCGTGGTGCGCCGGGTTCTTGCTGAGCCGCTGGTCGGCGAGGGCCTGGCGGGCGTCGGCGTACCGGGTCACCAGCCAGGCCTCGACCCCGCTGGGGAGCCGGGTGCGGTGCACCGGCGCGTGCTCGCGCAGCCACGCGTACGCGGGGTACGGGTCGGTCGCGAACTCCCAGTCGAACAGGGTAGGGGCCGGGGCGGCCGAGGCGTCTGCGGCCTCTGCGGCAGCGGGGTCTTCGGGGGCGGCGGGGGTCGGCTCGTGCACGGGTCGACCGTATCCCGGGCGGCGGACTCCACCCCTTATGGGGGGTTCGCCACGGCTGTCCGCAGATCGGCCGTCACTTGACGCCGCGGTGGCCGCCGCTCCTACTTTCGGTCCTGTGGATGTGAGGATCTTGAAAAGCAGTTTCGCGGTGGTGGAGAGACGGGCCGAGCACGCGGTCAAGTACTTCTACTCCCACCTCTTCTGGCACAACCCCGCGATCCGCGCGCTCTTCCCGACCTCCGCCGAGGACATGCAGCGCCAGCGGGACCGGCTCTTCGCCGCCCTGACGCACGTGATCGCCCACCTCGAGCACGAGGGCCTGGCCTCCTACCTCCACGACCTCGGCCGCGACCACCGCAAGTTCCTCGCCGCCCCCGAGCACTATGCCGCCGTCGGCACCAGCCTGCTCGCCGCCCTCGCCGAGGCCTCCGGCGGCGCCTGGACCCCCGAGGTGGAAAAGGCCTGGTCGGAGGCGTACCAGGCGATAGCCGACGCGATGACGGCCGGCGCCGCCGCGAGCCAGGACCCGCCCTGGTGGGACGCGGAAATCGTGCGCCACCTGCGGTACGGGCAGGACATAGGCGTGCTGACCCTGCGGCCCCACGCCCCCTTCCCCTATCTACCGGGCCAGTACACGAGCGTGAGCAGCGAGCGGGTCCCGCGGACCTGGCGCACGTACTCCATCGGCAACGCCCCCCGCCCCGACGGCACCCTCGACCTGCACGTCAGCCGCATCGAGCGCGGCCGCCTCAGCACCGCCCTGGTCCGCGAGGCCGGGCCCGGCGAGGTCCTGCGGCTCGGCGCCGCCGGCGGCGCGCTGACGCTGCGCCGCGCCGACCGCCCGGTCAGCCTCATAGCGGCCGGCACCGGCTGGGCGCCGATCCGGGCCCTGCTGGAGCAGCTCGCCGCGCACCCGCCCGACCTGGACGTGCGGCTCTTCGTCGTCGCCCGCGACGCCGCGCACCTGTACGACCGGCCGCTGATCGAGGAGTACGCGGCCGCCTTCCGCCGGCTCGCCGTCACCTACATCACGCCCGCACCCGGGCAGCACCGCAACGAGGCCACCGCCCGGCTCGCGACCGCGATGGGCAACCGGGGCCTGTGGCCCGACCAGGACGTCTACCTCAGCGGGCCGCCGGCGTTCATCGGCGAGACCGCGCAGGTCCTGCAGGAGCTCGGCGCCCGCCCCGCCCGGATCTTCCACGACTCCATACCCGCCGGCGGCACCGGCCACGGCCCGGACGGACGGCCGCTGGGCTTCGGCGAGTGGTTCCTGCACCGCCCGGACCCGCACTGGCTCAACCCGTCCGGCCGCGCACCACGGGACGACTGGACGCGGGGCGGCTGAACGCGGACCGGCCGAGCGCGGGACACCGTCCGCGCGGCGCAGTCCGCGCGGCGCAGTCCGCGCGGCGGCTACTCCTCGACGCCCTCCGCGGCGCGGATCGCGTCGCGGTAGGTGCGGGCCGCGGCGCGCAGGGCGGTCTCCGGGTCGACGCCCTCGGCCTCCGCGCGCGCCGCCAGCCGCAGCAGCTCGTACCCGATGCCCTCACCGCCCGGCAGCTCCACGGCGAGGCCGCCCGCGCGGGCCCGGCCGGCGAGCTTGGCCGCGAGCGCGAGGCCGGGCTGGCCCAGCGGGATCCCGTCGGTGACCGAGGCGCGCTGCTTCTCCACCGCCTTGGTGCGCTGCCAGTGCGCGCTGACGTCCTCCGCGGTCTGCGCCTCGGCGTCGCCGAAGACGTGCGGGTGGCGGCGGATCAGCTTCTCGACGAGGCTGCCGGCCACGTCGTCGACGGAGAACGGCTCGTCGGTGTCCTCCTCGGCGATCCGCGCGTGGAAGACCACCTGGAGCAGCACGTCGCCCAGCTCCTCGCGCAACTCCTCCCGGTCGCCGTCCTCGATGGCCTCGACCAGCTCGTACGCCTCCTCGATGGCGTACTTCACCAGCCCGCGGTGGGTCTGGCGGGAGGTCCACGGGCATTCCCGGCGCACCCGGTCCATCACCTGGACCAGGTCGAGCAGCCGGGCGCCGGGCAGGTCGTACGAGCCGGGCAGCAGCTCCAGGTCGGGCATGGCGACGCGGCCGGAGCCGGCGAGCCGGGCCAGGCCGTCGGTGAGCCGCTGGTCGCCCTCGCCGGCCGGGATGACCACGACGGTGCGCCCGCCCGCGCAGGCGTCGACGAGGGCGTGCGCGTCCGGGGCCTCGAGGGCCACCTCGACGCCCGCCTCCCGCAGGTACGGCAGCTGCGGGTGGCCGGGGGCGGCGCACAGCACCCGGTCCGCGGCGTGCAGGGTCTGCCAGGCCGGCCAGGACAGCAGGCCGGGGGCGACCCGGTGGCTGGCGGTGAGCAGGACGATCCGGCCGACGGCGGGGTCGGAGACGGGGCCGGAGGGGCGGGCGGGTTCGGCGGCGTGGGCGTTCACCCTCCGAACCTACCTCCGGCGGCGCGCCTCAGGCTCCGGCGGGTGCCTGCTCGGACCGGGTCCGCTGGGTGATCCACGGCGTCTGCTGGTCCCCGAGGACGATCTGCTGCGCGTCCCAGGCCCCGTAGCGCGGGTTGACCTGGATGTGCAGGGCCTTCGCCGCGGCCGCGAGCTTCTCCAGGGCCTTGTCCTGGCTGCCGTAGTGCTCGAAGAGCTTGTCACGCAGCAGCTTGAAGCGGGCGTCGGCCTCCAGCTGGCCGGGGGCGAGGTGGGCCTGCTCCAGAGCGGCGGCCTCCAGCTTGTCGGGGCCGCCGGCCTTCTCCAGCTGGGCCTTGCGGAACTCCTCGACCTCGCGCGGGCTGACGACCACGCCCGCGTCCTTGGCGGCGCGCTCCAGCACGGCGGTCTGGATCATCTTGTTGAGCTTGACCCGCTCCAGGCCGGGCGACGCCTGGATGAGCTGGGCGGACTGCCCGGTGCGGTTCTGCGCGGTGCGGACGTCGCCCACCTGGGCCTGGAGGGCGGAGGTGGTGATCCGCTCGCCGCCGACGACGGCCGCGGTGCCCGGGCGGGCCTGGCCCGAGCAGGCGGACAGCAGGGGGGCCGCCACGAGCAGGGCGGCGGAGACGGAGAGCGCTGTGCGACGGTGCAAAGGAGCCTCCAGGGCCGGGAGATTGTGCGTCGGTGCACAAAGGCCGTGCGGTGATCGATGGTATGCAGTCAGGGTGGTACGGGCCACCGGTTCGACCAACGATTCCCGGGGTGTTGGGGTGCGTGTTCACCCGGCGGCCACCGCCCGGTCCACCGGTGCTGCCAAGGTCGGCCCACCATGTCGACACCGCACCCGTCGCCGGCCGCGCTGCCGCCCCTCCCGGCGCGCACCCCATCTGCCCCGTCGCCGCGGCCCGCCGCGCCCCGTCCGCCGCGCCGTGTCACGGGCGGCCTGCGGCGCCGTTCCCCGCGCCGCGCGAGCCTGGCGGGCTCTCTCCTCGCCGCCCTGGTCACGGCCGCGGCCGTCTGCGCCGGGGACGCGGCCGCCCGCGTCTTCCCGTACGGCCACCGGCACCGCAGCGTCAACGACCTCGGCAACCAGTTCGTCCCCTTCCACGCCCACCTGTGGGACCTGCTGCACGGGCGGGCCCGCGGCGGGCTGCTGCTCAACTGGCAGTCCGGCTACGGCACCAGCTTCCTGCCCGACCTCGGCACCTACCTGACCAGCCCGTTCGCCCCGCTCGTCGCCCTGTTCCCGCGTCAGGACATCGACCTCGCGGTGTACGTGGTCACCGTGCTCAAGACCGCCGCCGCCGCGGCGGCGATGGCCTGGCTGCTGCGCACGCAGGCCCGCGGGCGGTGGTGGGCGGCGGGGCTGCTGGGGGCCTCGTACGCGCTGTGCGGCTGGTCGGTGATCGAGGCCTCGTACAACCCGATGTGGCTGGACGGGCTGATCGCCTTCCCGCTGCTGTGCCTGACCGGCGAATGGGCGCTGCGCGGGCGCCGGTTCACCGCCGCCGTCCTGGTGGCGGCGGTGTGCTGGACGGCGAACTTCTACACCGCGTACATGGCCACCCTGGGGGCGGCGCTGGTGCTGCTGGTACGGCTGCTGCTCCAGCGGCGGCCGGTACGGCAGCGGGTGGGCGCGGCTGCCCGGGCGGCCGGGGCGGTGCTGCTGGGCATCGCCGTGTCCGCGCCGGTGCTGGTGCCGCTCTTCCTCAGCTCCCGGCAGGCCTACCCGGGGTGGACCCGGGAGTTCCGGCCGGCGCCCTGGGCGGACGTGTTCGCGCGGATGCTGCCCGGCACGTACTCCTTCTCCTCCCCGGCGCTGTTCGTCGGGACCGGGACCCTGCTGCTGGTGGCCGCGCTGCCGTTCCACCGGGCCGTGCCGCTGCGCACCCGGCTGGCGTGGAGCGGGCTGACCGCGGCCGTGCTGCTGTCCTTCCAGTGGACGCCGGCCCATCTGGCCTGGCACCTCTTCGCGACCCCGAACGGCAGCCCGTACCGGCAGACCTTCGTCCTGGCGGGCGTGGCCGTCATCGCGGCGTGGGCCGCCCTCGCCCACGGTGTGCCCGGCCCGCGGGCCCTCGTGGCGAGCGCGGCCCTGCTGGGCGCGGCGGGCCTCGCGGCGAGCGGCAGCCCGCTGGCCACCTCCTGGGGGTTCGTACTGTTCGGCGGCGGGCTCGCCCTGGCCGGCGCGGCCTGGTGGGCGCTGGGCCGGAGGGCGGCCCGGCGCCGGCTCGCGTTCCCGGCGGCGGCCCTGCTGGCCGTGGTCCTGGCCGGGCAGGCGGCGGCGACCACGGCCTTCGGCCACCGCGGCAAGCTGGGCGGCCTGGACGACTACCCGTCCTGGGGGCCCGCCCACACCGCGCGGGCCGCCGCCCTGGCGGGGGCCGAGGGCTGGCCGGCGTACCGCACCGACCCGAGCCGCCCGGCCCTGTCGGGCAACGATCCGCTGCTGCTGGGCGGGGAGGGCGGCGCGTACTACAGCAGCCACACCCCGGACGTGTACACGCGGACGATGGTCGCCCTCGGCGCCGGCTGGACCTCGCGCGGCCGCAACGTGCAGAGCATCGACAACCCGGTCACCGACGCCCTCTTCGCGGTCGGCGCCCGCCTGCAGCCGGACGGCACCGTCGCCCGCAGCCGCCCCCTGCCCTTGCTCACCCTCCGCCCCGCGAGCCCCGCGGGCCCCGCAGGCATCTCAGGTCCCGCCCCCTCCTACGGCGACGGCCCGCCCTTCGCCAACCAGGAACTCCTGCTCGGCGCGCGGGTCTACGAGGACCCCGTCGCGCCCGGGGTCTGCCGCGCCGGCACGGAGGCCTTCCTGTGGGCCCCCGAGTACAACGCGACCGCCCGCCTCGCCGACGGGCCCGCCTTCCGGCTGAACGGCAACGCCCCGCGCAACCGGGCCGCCCTCCAGCCGCTCGGCCCCTCCCGCGGCGTCTCCTCCGCCCTGGTCCTCGACGCCCCCGCGCCGCCCCACTGGGCACTGTCCTGCCTCGACCGCGGCCGCCTCGACGCGGCGGTGGCGGCCCTGCGCGCGGCGGCACCGGACCCGGCCTCGGTGCGGGTCGGGAGCGCGTCGGTCAGCGCCGTCCTCCCGCCGGGCAGCTCGGGCACCGCGGTCCTCGCCGCGCCCGCGATCGCCGGCTGGAGCTGCAACGGCCGCCCCGCCACGGCCTACCTGGGCCTGGTCGCCACCCCGGTGACCCCGGGCACCCGCACCGTGGCCTGCACGTTCCGCCCGCCGGGCCTGCGGCCGGGCGCGGCGGCCGCGGCGGGCGCGCTGCTGGTGGTGGCGGTACTGGGGCTGCGGCGTCAGTGGACGCGGCTGAGCCACTGGAGGGTGCGGCGCACCTCCGCGGAGAACGGGTGGCCGGGGCCGTGGATGCGCTCGGCGTCGAAGAGCAGGCGCGCCAGCGTGTCGTGAGCCGCCGGCCGGTCGCCGAGGGAGAGCAGCAGCTGCGCGATCCGGCGGCGGACCTCCAGCGGCAGGCCCGGGTCCGGGTTCGCGTAGTGGTTCTCGAAGAGCGGCAGCAGCGCCCGGTACTCGGCCAGGGCCGCGGCCGGCTCGCCGAGCTGCTCCAGGCACTGCGCCGCGTCGTAGCGGAACCGCAGGGACTGCGGGTCGCCGGCCGGGAACTCCTCGGCGAGGCGGTGCAGTTCGGGCAGGGCGCGGCGGTACTGGCCGTCGTCCATGAGCGTGGCGGCGTACTGCTTGCGCAGGCTGCGGACGATGGTGGAGTGCTCGCCGTGCTGGGCGGCCGCGGCGGGCAGGATGCCGCCGAGGATGTCCACGGCCTGGGTCAGGCGGCCCTGGTCGAGGAGCTTGCGGGCCTCGTCCACGGCGGCCGGGATGTCCGGCCGGGACGGCGGCGCGGTCGGCTGCGGCGGGATGGCGGCGGCCCGGTCCGGCCAGGGCGCGTGCGGCCGCAGGAACGGGCGGGTGGGGTCGAGGGAGGCCGCCGGGGTGCCCGAGCCCTGCTTGGGCAGCAGCGGGACGAGGGCCTCGTACACCTGCTGGGCGGAGGAGGGCCGGTCCTGCGGGTCCTTGGCCAGCAGGTGGAGCAGGGTCGCCTCGAGCTGGTGCGGGATCTCCGGGCGGACCCGGCGCACGGGCACCGGCGGCTCGTACAGGTGGCGGTGGAGCACGCCGAGCGCGGTGGACCCGGCGAAGGGCACGTTGCCGGAGAGCAGTTCGTACAGCAGCACGCCGAGCGCGTACAGGTCGGTGTACGGGCCCACCGCGCCGCCCATGGCCTGCTCGGGCGCCATGTACGCGGGGCTGCCGATCGGGGAACCGGTGCTGGTGAGGCGGGTGGTGTCGGTGTCCATCACCGAGGCGACGCCGAGGTCGAGGACCAGGACGGTGCCGTCGGGGCGGACCATCACGTTCCGCGGCTTGAGGTCGCGGTGCACGATCGGCACCGCGTGCACGGCCGACAGCACCCCGCACAGCTGCGCCACCACCGAGACGGCCCACGGCCACGGGTAGGGGTCGTGGGCGGCGAGGTGGTCGGCGAGGTTGGTGCCCTCGACGTAGCCCATGACGAGGAACAGCTCGTCGCCGTCGCTGCCCGCGTCGTGCACGGTGACCAGGCCCGGGTGGTCCACCTGTGCGGTGACCCGGCACTCGCGCACGAAGCGGCGGCGCAGCTCGTCGGCGACGGAGCCGGGGCCGGCCACCTTGTCGGGGCGCAGCAGCTTGACGGCGACCCGGCGGTCCAGGCGCTGGTCGTACGCGGTCCACACCTGGCCCATGCCGCCCTGGCCCAGCAGCGAGGCCAGCCGGTAGCGCTCGCCGATGATCCGGCCGTCGTCGGTCACCGGCCCGTGCCCTCACCGTTGGGGTTCTGGTTCGGGTTCTGGTTCGGGCTCGGGTTCTGGGGCGGGGTCTGCTGGCGCAGCAGCTCGCTCAGTTCGTCGAGCTCGGCGCGGACCTGGCCGATCCGCGGCGGGGTGACCGGGCCCGGGGCGGGCGTCTGCGGCTGGGGCTGCGGCTGGACCTGCGGCTGCGGGTAGCCGTACGCCGGGCCGGCGACCTGCGCCTGCGGCGGCACGTACGGGGCGGGCTGCCCCGGGTACCAGCCCGCGGTCCGGACCGCGGCCTTCCGCTCGTAGTGGCGGATATCGGCCACCAGGAAGTACACGCAGGTCGCCACGCCGGTCAGGATGGTGCCGAAGGCGCCGGTGTTGCCCTGCCAGCCGTCGGTGTTCGGGGTCGGGTCGGCGCCGATCAGCGCGATCCAGCCGACGGTCAGCGCGAAGTTGACCCCCAGCAGGATCCAGTCGGCGGACTTGCGGGTGACGACCGCGAGCCGCAGCATCGTGGCCCACCCCAGGAAGCCGCAGCTCAGGACGGGCAGCAGGGCGAACAGCACGCGCAGTGCCACCACACCCCCGGAACTGGGCTGGGGGCCATGCTGCGGCGGAAGGCCGGGGCCGTGCATCGCTGCTCCTGACGGACCGTGTCGAAGAAGTTCAGGGTCTGAGGGTATACAGCGTTTCCGGCCGCCATCGAGGGGATACGCGCAACCGTTGCCCCCTCGGCACACAGGCGCGTCCCACCAGCGCCCGCAATCCCGTGCGCGCCCCTGCGCACCGGCCGCTAGGCTCCCGGGAACACCAGTTCCCGGGGGCCTTTCGCATGCGCACCACCACGTCCACCGCCGCTGCCGCACTCGCCGGCGCGGTCCTCCTCTCCACCGCGGCCTGCGCGCCGTTGTCCGGAAGGACGGCATCCGCACCGGCCTCCCGCTCGGCGTCCGCCACGCCGTCCCCCGCCGCGACCGCCGACCCGCTCGCGGGTCAGGACCCCGGGGCGGTCCTGCGCCGCGCGTACGAGCAGATCGAACGGGCCGGCACCAAGGAGGCCTTGGTGTTCGCGACGGTCGGCGAGCGGAAGTTCCAGGCCTCCGTGACCGTCGGCAGCGACGGAACCTGCTCGGGCAGCGTCACGACCGTCCTGGCCGGCGCGGCGGAGATCTACCTGCACAGGAACGGGGTCCTGCTGGTCAAGGGCGACAAGGGCTTCCTGGAGGACCACTTCAAGGACCGGCCCGCCGACGCCGCGAAGCAGGCGGTGGCCCGGGCGGCGGACCGGTGGGTCACCCTGCCCGACGACGAGCCGTCGACCGCTCGCCTGATCGGGCTGTGCACGGCGGGCGGCGCCCCGGCGAAGGCGTACTCCATGGACCGCACCGACATCCGGCGGGAGCCGGACACCTGGTCCGACGGCCGGCCGGTGGCCGTCTTCACCTCCACCGACGCGAACGGCTCCAGGATCACCGACCACGTGCTCCTGACCGGGGCCGGCCCCAGCCTCCAGCGGCGGCAGCAGACCGACGACTGGGTCCTGTACACCGCGGGTCGCCCTGAGCCCTTCAACAGGCTCCCGAAGCCCCCGGAGCTGGCGACGCCGCTCTGACCGGCACCCCGGCCGGGATCCGCTGGAACGGTCCCGGCCGGGCGTTCACACGTTCACGAGCTCACGAACTCACGAGCTCACGAACTCAAGAGCCGAGGATCGTGGTCAGGAACTCGCCGGTCCAGGCCAGCAGTTCCCGGCCGACCAGCGGCTTGCCGCCCACCCGGGCCGTCTTCGGCCGCGGGATCAGCACCTGGGAGGTGGCCGGCTTGAGCACCGAACCCGGGTACAGGCGCTTCAGGCGCAGCTCCTGCGACTCGCGCAACTCCACGGGCCCGAAGCGGACGTTCGGCCCCTGCAGGGTGATGTCGCCGACCCCGCACGCGCGCGCCAGCATCCGCAGGCCCGCCACCAGCAGCAGGTTCTCCACCGGCTCCGGCAGCTTGCCGTAGCGGTCGGTGAGCTCCTCTCGTACGGCCTTGACGTCCTCCTCGGAGTTCGCCGACGCGATCGACCGGTACGCCTGCAGGCGCAGCCGCTCGCCGGGCGCGTAGTCGTGCGGGACGTGCGCGTCGACCGGCAGCTCGATCTTCACCTCCAGCGGCGGCTCCTCCTCCACCCCGCCTTCGACGGCCGCCCGGTAGTCCGCCACCGCCTCGCCGACCATCCGGATGTACAGGTCGAAGCCGACGCCCGCGATGTGCCCGGACTGCTCGCCGCCGAGCAGGTTGCCCGCGCCGCGGATCTCCAGGTCCTTCATCGCCACGTACATGCCGGCGCCCATCTCGGTGTGCTGGGCGATGGTGGCCAGGCGCTCGTGGGCGGTCTCGGTCAGCGGCTTCTCCGGCGGGTACAGGAAGTACGCGTACCCGCGCTCGCGGCCGCGCCCGACGCGGCCGCGCAGCTGGTGCAGCTGGGAGAGGCCGAAGTTGTCGCCGCGCTCCACGATGAGGGTGTTGGCGTTGGAGATGTCGATGCCGGACTCCACGATCGTGGTGGAGACCAGGACGTCGAACTTCTTCTCCCAGAAGTCCACGACCACCTGCTCCAGGGCCTGTTCCGACATCTGGCCGTGGGCCGTCGCGATCCGCGCCTCGGGCACGATCTCACGCAGCCGCGCAGCCGCCCGGTCGATGGACTCGACCCGGTTGTGGATGTAGAAGCACTGGCCCTCGCGCAGCAGCTCGCGCCGGATGGCAGCGCCGATCTGCTTCTCCTCGTACGGGCCGACGAAGGTGAGCACCGGATGGCGCTCCTCCGGCGGGGTGGTGATGGTCGACATCTCGCGGATGCCGGTCACCGCCATCTCCAGGGTGCGCGGGATCGGGGTCGCGGACATGGTCAGCACGTCGACGTTGGCCCGCAGCTTCTTCAGCTGCTCCTTGTGCTCGACGCCGAACCGCTGCTCCTCGTCGACGATGACCAGGCCCAGGTCCTTGAACTTGGTCTCCTGCGAGAAGAGCCGGTGCGTGCCGATGACCACGTCGACCGCGCCCTCCCTCAGCCCCTCCAGGGTGGCCTTGGCCTCGGTGTCGCTCTGGAAGCGCGACAGCGCCTTCACGTTCACCGGGAACTGGCTGTAGCGCTCGGAGAAGGTCCCGAAGTGCTGCTGCACGAGGAGGGTGGTGGGGACCAGGACGGCCACCTGCTTGCCGTCCTGCACCGCTTTAAACGCCGCTCTCACAGCGATTTCAGTCTTACCGTATCCAACATCGCCGCAGATCAGGCGGTCCATGGGGACGGTCTTCTCCATGTCCTCCTTGACCTCGGCGATCGTGGTGAGCTGGTCGGGCGTCTCCGCGTACGGGAAGGCGTCCTCCAGTTCGCGCTGCCAGGGCGTGTCCGGGCCGAAGGAGTGGCCGGGCGCCGCCATGCGCGCGCTGTACAGCTTGATCAGGTCGGCGGCGATCTCCTTCACCGCCTTCTTGGCGCGGGCCTTGGTCTTGGTCCAGTCGGCGCCGCCGAGCCGGTGCAGCGTCGGGGCCTCGCCGCCCACGTACTTGGTGACCTGCTCCAGCTGGTCGGTGGGGATGTAGAGCCGGTCGCCGGGCTGGCCGCGCTTGGCGGGGGCGTACTCGACGAGGAGGTACTCGCGGGTCGCGCCCTGCACGGTGCGCTGCACCATCTCGATGTAGCGGCCGACGCCGTGCTGCTCGTGGACGATGTAGTCGCCGACCTCCAGGGTGAGGGGGTCGATGGACTTGCGGCGCCGGGTCGGCATCCGGCCCAGGTCCTTGGTGGCGGTGCGCTGGCCGGTCAGGTCGGTCTCGGTCAGGACGGCGATGCGCAGGGCCGGGTCGACGAAGCCGTTGCCGAGGGAGCCGCAGGCCACGTGGACGACGTGGGGCTCCAGGGTGGCGAGGTCGGCCTCCAGGCGGGCGGCGATGCCCTCGCCGCCGAGCACCTCGACGGTGCGGGCGGCCGGGCCGTGGCCCTCGGTGAGGTAGACGGTGCGCCAGCCGTCGGCGAGCCAGCCCTTGGTGTCGGCCAGCGCGCGGGCGGTGTCGCCGCGGTAGGCCTCCGGGGCGTGCATGCCGAGCTTCAGCGTGTCCGCGCCCACCTCCTCGTCGGCGGCGAACGGGGACACCGACCACCACATCATGCCGAGCTCGCGCGCCCGGTCGCGGACGTCGGCGATACCGCGCAGGGAGGCCGCGCCGACGTCGATGGGGGCCTCGCCGCCGCCCGCGGTGGCGGCCCAGGAGGCCATCAGGAACTCCTGGCTGGTGGCCACCAGGTCGGCGGCCCGGGTGCGGACGCGCTCCGGGTCGCACACCACGGCCATGGACCGGGCCGGCAGGACGTCGATCAGCAGTTCCATGTCGTCGACCAGGACCGGGGCGAGGGACTCCATGCCCTCCACCGCGATCCCCTCGGCGATCTTCCCGAGGAGTTCGCCGAGCTCGGGGTGGACCTCGGCCAGGGCGGCGGCCCGCTCGCGGACCTCGGGCGTCAGCAGCAGCTCGCGGCAGGGCGGCGCCCACAGGCCGTGCTCGGCGACCTCCAGGGAGCGCTGGTCGGCGACCTTGAAGTAGCGGATCTCCTCGACCTCGTCGCCCCAGAACTCGATGCGCAGCGGGTGCTCCTCGGTCGGCGGGAACACGTCGAGGATGCCGCCGCGCACGGCGAACTCCCCGCGCTTCTCCACCAGCTCCACCCGGGCGTAGGCGGCGGCCGAGAGGGCCTCGACGACCTCGCCGAGGTCGGCGCTGCCGCCCTGGCGCAAGCTCACGGGCACCAGGTCGGCGAGCCCCTTGACCTGCGGCTGGAGCACGGAGCGGATCGGCGCGACCACGACGGAGACCGGGCCTGCGGCCGGGTCGTCCTTGCTCGGGTGGACGAGCCGGCGCAGTACGGCCAGGCGGCGGCCCACGGTGTCGCTGCGCGGCGAGAGCCGCTCGTGCGGCAGCGTCTCCCAGGAGGGGAACTCCGCCACCTCGTCCGGCGGCAGGAACGACCTCAGCGCGGCCGCCAGGTCCTCGGCCTCCCGCCCGGTCGCGGTGACCGCGAGGACGGTCCGGCCGGTACGGGCGGCCAGCGCGGCGATCGCGAAGGGGCGGGCGGCGGGCGGGCCGACGAGGTCCACGTGCATGCGGTTGCCGTCCCCGGCCGCGGTGACCGCCTCGGCGAGGGCGGGGTCCCGGGTGACGGCGTCGAGCAGTCCGTGCAGGCTCATGAAGGAGGCTTTCCGTCCGGTGAGGGGGCAACGCGAAGGGCCCGACACGCGTGCGGGCCGGGGGTTCCCACCCTACGCCCGCACCCGCGCCCGCCACCTCCCGTACGGGCCGCAGCGCAACGCGCGCGCCGCGGCACTGCGGGCCCCGGCAGGCCCCGGCAGGACGTGTACGACGACGCGGCGCAGGCCCCGGCCGCCCGTGAGGGCTGCCGGGGCCTGCGCTCCCCCGTCGCGACCGCCGGGGCCAGTGGCCCCTACTCGCTCGCGATCGCGTTCAGTACGTTCATCCGCCCCGCCCGGAAGGCCGGGACCAGTGCGGCGAACAGACCCACGAAGGCCGATCCGATGAAGACCGAGACGATCGTGGACCACGGGATCTCCAGCACCTTCATCCCCTGCAGGGCGAGCAGCTGGTGGGCGGTGGCCCCCCAGCCCATGCCCAGGCCGAGGCCGAGGAGGGCGCCGAAGAGGGCGATGACCACCGACTCCAGGCGGATCATGCGGCGCAGCTGGCGTCGGGAGAGGCCGATGGCGCGCATCAGGCCGATCTCGCGGGTCCGCTCGACCACCGAGAGGGCCAGGGTGTTCACGACGCCCAGGACCGCCACGATGATCGCGAGGCCGAGGAGGCCGTAGACCATGTTCAGCAGCTGGCCGACCTGGTCCTTGAGGGCCTTCTTGTAGTCGGTCTGGTTGCGCACCTGGTACTGCGGGTACTCGGCCAGCGCCGACTTCAGCGCGGTGTACGCGGCCTCGGACTGCCCGTTCGCGGCCTTGCCCAGCAGCATGATCGGCTGCGACATCCGGTCGGCGGGCACGTACTGCTCGGCCGTCTTGACCGCCACGTACATGGCGCCCTTGTCGATGCCGCCCTCGTCGGAGGTGATGGCGGCGACCTTCAGCTTCGCCGGCTTGCCCTCGGTGAAGGCGACCGTCAGCTCGTCGCCGACCTTGACGTTGTGCTCCTTGGCGTAGTCGGAGCCGACCGACATGGCGCCGCTGCCGTACGCCGCCGCGTAGTCGCCGGCGGTGGTCTTGCGCCGCACGTCCTGGACGTAGCCCGGGTCGGTGGCGCTGATCCGCCCTTCCTTGACCGAGCCGTCGGGGGCGGTGACCTTCGCACCCAGGATGCGGTAGGCGGTGACGTGGTCCAGGCCCTTGGAGGCGCGCATCGCCTGCTCGGCCTGCGGCACGATCGGCTGGCCGGTCTGGGACTGGACGATGTAGTCCGCGCCGACCGACTTGTCGAGCTCGTCGGTGGCGGAGGCCACCATCGAGGAGCCGACCACCGACAGGCAGGCGACCAGCGCGAGGCCGATCATCAGCGCGGCGGCTGTGGCGCCGGTACGGCGCGGGTTGCGCAGCGCGTTGCGCTCGGCGAGGCGGCCGACGGACCCGAAGGGCCGCAGCACCACGCCGGAGAGCACCCGGACCACGACGGCGGCGAGCAGCGGGCCGATCACCACGAAGCCGATGAGGGTGAACAGCACGCCCAGGCCCAGCAGGCCCGCGCCCGGTCCGGCCTGGTCGGCGCCCGCGGCCAGGAACAGCGCGGCGCCGCCGATCGCGGTGAGGACCAGGCCGATGACGGCCCGGACCCGGCCGGCCTTCTTGTCGCCCGGGGTGCCGGACTCGCGCAGGGCGGCCATCGGGGAGACCTTGCCGGCCCGGCGCGCCGGTACGTACGCGGAGACGAGGGTGACGGCGATGCCGAGGACGAGGCCGACGACGGGCGTGGTCCACACGACGGTCAGGTCATCGGTGGACAGGTGCATGCCCATCTGGCCCATGAGCTCCATCAGCCCGACGGCCAGGCCGATGCCCGCACCGATGCCGAGGACCGAGCCGACGGCGCCCAGCAGCAGGGCCTCGACGATCACGGAGTTCAGGATCTGGCCGCGGTCGGCGCCGATGGCGCGCATCAGGCCGATCTCGCGGGTGCGCTGGGCGACCAGCATGGAGAACGTGTTGAAGATGAGGAAGATGCCGACCAGGAAGGCGATCCCGGCGAAGCCGAGCATCACCCACTTCATGACCTTCAGGAAGGAGCCGACGTCCTTGCGGTTGGAGTCCGCGGACTCCTTGGCGGTCTGCAGCTTGTAGGTGTCCGCGCCGACCGCGGTGGCGATGTTCTGCTTCAGCTGGTCGTTGCTGACGCCGTCCTGGGCGGTGACGCTGACGTGCGTGAACAGGTTCGGGCCGCCGAGCAGCTTCTCCTGCGCGGTGGGCGTGTCGAAGTAGACGATCGCCGCGCCGGGGTTGGTGACGGTGAAGGTGGCGATACCGCTGATCTTCGCGCGGATGTCGCCGGTGGCGGCGATCGTGCGCAGCTCGTCGCCCAGCTTCAGGTGGTGCTTGGCGGCGGTGTCGGCGTCGACCATGATCTCGGCCGGGCCGTGCGGGGCCGCACCCGAGGTGATCTTCATCGACTTGAGCTCGTTGTCGTTCCAGTTGCCCGCGATCGTCGGGGCGCCCGTGCTCGAGCCCATGTTCTCGTTCTTGGCGTTGACCACCGTGACGGACAGGGAGACGACGCCGCCCTCGGCGGACTTGACGCCCCGGGCGTTCTTGACCTGCTCGACGACCGAGGCCTGGAGCACCTCGGGCCGGCCGCGGTCGGGGTTCTCCCCGTCCTCCCCGGCCTGCTTGGGGCTGACCGTGACGTCGGAGCCGGTGACGGCGAACAGCTTGTCGAACGTCGTGTTCATCGTGTCCGTGAACACGAGGGTGCCGCAGACGAAGGCCACCGACAGCATGACGGCGATGGCGGAGAGGACCATCCGCCCCTTGTGCGCAACGAAGTTGCGCCGCGAGGTCTTCAGTACGGTGTTGGCGCTCACGAGGTCCGCCCGCGCGCGTCGAAGTCCTTCATCCGGTCCAGCACCTGATCGGCACTGGGCGCGCGCATCTCGTCGACGATCCGGCCGTCGGCCAGGAAGATCACGCGGTCCGCGTACGAGGCCGCCACCGGGTCGTGCGTGACCATCACGATGGTCTGGCCCAGCTCGTCGACCGAGCGGCGCAGGAAGCCGAGGACCTCGGCGCCCGCGCGGGAGTCCAGGTTTCCGGTCGGCTCGTCGCCGAAGATGATCTGCGGGCGGGCCGCGAGGGCGCGGGCCACGGCCACGCGCTGCTGCTGGCCGCCGGAGAGCTGGGTCGGCCGGTGCTTGAGGCGGCCGGCGAGGCCGACGGTCTCCACGACCCGGTTCAGCCACTCCGGGTCGGCCTTGCGCCCGGCTATGTCCATCGGGAGCGTGATGTTCTCCAGGGCGTTCAGCGTGGGCAGCAGGTTGAACGCCTGGAAGATGAAGCCGATCCGGTCGCGGCGCAGCTGGGTGAGCTTCTTGTCCTTCAGCCCCGTGATCTCGGTGTCCTCCAGGTGGATCGTGCCGCCGGTCACCGTGTCCAGGCCGGCCAGGCAGTGCATCAGCGTGGACTTGCCGGAGCCCGAGGGCCCCATGATCGCGGTGAACTGGCCCCGCATGATGTCCACGTCCACGTGGTCGAGGGCCACCACGCGCGTCTCGCCGGAGCCGTAGGCCTTGACGACCTGACGTGCCCGGGCCGCGACGGCTGCGCCTCCAGTACCCCCGTGCCTGGTTTCGGTCATAGCCGTTGTCACGTGCTTCCCCTCGTTCGTGTGCGTGGTGCCGTAAGTGGTGTCCTCCGGGGGCCAACCCCTCCCCCGTACGTAGGAACCAGTTAAGGACAACTCCGGGCCGCTCTCCTCCTCCGCCGGGACGAATGGACCCTGGGCCCTTGTGAGGAGCAACCCCTAGGGGTTCTCCACCCTTTGGGGGATATGAGATGGGGGTACCGCCGGATAGGCCGTGGTGAGAAGGTGTTCCGCGGAGATGCGTGCACGGTGAAAGGATCTTGGTGGGTACGGAGGAGAGCACCGACGACCACTCCGGGGACACCGCCGCCGACGGCGGCGCCGGCACACCCGCGAGCAGGGTTTCCGCCAATCCCGGCCGGGCGGACGGCGCGGCGGGCGCGGCGGAGGACGCCGCGGGCCGCGACGGCGGGGCGAGCGGGGCGAGCGGGGCGAGCGGGGCCGAGGGTGCCGCGGGCCGGGCGGACGGATCCGCAGGCCGCGACGGCGGGGCGGGGCGCGGCGGGGCCCGGCCGGCCCGCGGCACCGCCGGGGCGCAGGGCGCCGCCGGGGGCGGTCGGCCCCGTACCGCAGTGGTCGCCGCGCTCATGCTGAGCATGGCACTCGTCGCCCTCGACGGATCCATCGTCTCCACCGCCGTCCCGCAGATCGTCGGCGACCTCGGCGGCTTCTCCGTCTTCTCCTGGCTCTTTGCCGGCTACCTCCTCGCCGTCACCGTCACCCTCCCCGTCTACGGCAAGCTGTCCGACACCCTCGGCCGCAAGCCCGTCCTCCTCTTCGGCATCGCCCTCTTCCTCGCCGGCTCGCTCCTGTGCACCGTCGCCTGGAACATGGCCGCACTGATCGCCTTCCGGATCGTCCAGGGCCTCGGCGGCGGCGCCCTGCAGAGCACCGTCCAGACCCTGGCCGCCGACCTCTACCCGCTGAAGGACCGCCCCAGGATCCAGGCCCGGATGTCCTCCGTCTGGGCCGCCTCCGCCGTCGCCGGCCCCGCCCTCGGCGGACTGCTCGCCGCCTACGCCGACTGGCGCTGGATCTTCCTCGTCAACCTGCCGCCCGCCGCCCTCGCCCTCTGGCTCGTCGGCCGCCACCTCGTCGAGCCCGTGCGCTCCCCCGGCCGCCTCGGGCCCGTCGACTGGACGGGCGCCCTCGCCATCTTCGCCTGCGGCGGCGTCCTGCTCTTCGCCCTCGTCCAAGGCGGCGTCGCCTGGCCCTGGCTGTCCGCGCCCTCCCTCGGGCTGTTCGCCGCCGGGGCCGCCCTCGCCGCCGCCGTCGTCCGCATCGAACGCCGCGCTGCGGAGCCGATCCTGCCCGGCTGGGTGTGGCGCCGGCGCACCATCGCCGCCGTCAACCTCGCCCTTGGCGCGCTCGGGCTGCTCATGGTCGCCCCGATGGTGTTCGTGCCGACGTACGCGCAGTCGGTGCTCGGGCTCGGCCCCGTCAGCGCCGGGCTCGTCATGTCCGCGATGACGCTGAGCTGGCCGGTCTCCGCCGCCCTGAGCCAGCACGTCTACCGGCGCATCGGCTTCCGCGACTGCGCCGTCCTCGGCATCGGCCTCGCCGCCCTGGTCCTGTTCTCCTTCGCCTTCCTGCCGTACCCCGGCCGGGCCTGGCAGCCGACGCTGGTCATGCTGCTGCTCGGCGCGGCCCTCGGCCTGTTCCAGCTGCCGCTGATCGTCGGGGTGCAGTCCACCGTGGGCTGGGCGGAGCGGGGTACGACCACCGCCTCGGTGCTGTTCTGCCGGCAGGTCGGGCAGAGCCTGGGCGCAGCCCTGCTGGGAGCCGTCGCCAACGCCACCGTCGCCGCCCGGCTGGAACACTCCCCCGTGCCCGGGCTGCCGGCCGGCCTCGACGAGGTCTCCGAGGCCCTCGACCGGCCCGGGCTGCTGCCGCAGGCCGCCGCCGACCGGCTGCGGGAGGCCGTGGCCGCCGCCGTCGACCACATCTTCCTGTGCGCCGGGGCCGCGGCGGTCGTGGCACTCCTGGTGCTGCTGGTGGTGGCGCCGCGGCGGTTCCCCGTCCTGCCCGAGCAGCGGGAGGGGTAGGCCGGGGGCGGGTCGCCGGGGGCGGGTCCGCGGGGGCGGCAGCTTGTCATGGCCCCCGCCAGCGGAGTACACCTCTTGGGTCCGGATCCGCATCGGGATCAGGAACCGCTCCGGGGGGACGAGATGGCTTCCGCACTCTTAGCACTGGCCCTGCTGGCCGCCATGGCCGGACCGATCGGCGCACGGCTGCGCCGCCGACCGGGCCTGGTCACCGGCCGCGACGGCCGCCTGTCCACCTCCACCACGCTCGCGCTGGCCTGGACCGTGATCCTGGTGTGGCTCCTGACCACGATCCTGCTCTACGGGCTCACCGCGGGCGGCGGCACCCGGTACTTCACCGCCGACCCCGGACCGCTGTCCTCCCTCACCACCGTGTACCTGCCGCTGCTCGGCGGCCCGTACGTCGCCCTGATCGCCGCCAAGGCGGTGGTCGGGATCCGGCTCGAGCACGGCAGCCTCGCCAAGCCGGCCGCCCCGCCGACCGGCTCCGGGCAGCGGCCGCTGCGGGAGCTCATCGCGAACGACAGCGGGCGCACCGACCTCGTCGACCTCCAGTACGTCGCGCTGAGCGCGGTCACCATGCTGTACGTGGTGCTGTTCTTCCTCTCGGACGTGGGCGGCGGGCTGCCGCGGCTGCCGGAGGAGATCTGGGCGCTGACGGGGGCGCCGGCCGGCGCGTACCTGGTGAACAAGATGGCCACCCGGGCCAATCCGGTGGTCACCGGCGTGACCGTGGCCGACGGCGCCGCCACCGTGCGGGGTGGGGGGTTCGGGCCGGATGCGCGGGTCGAGGTCGACGCCGTCGCCGTCCCGACGCAGTCGGATCCGGCGTCGGGGGCCCTGACCGCGGCCCTGCCGGCGGGGGTGCCCGACGCCTTCACGGTGGTCGTCACCGCCCGCGGCCTGCGCAGCGACCCGTTCCACTACACCCCGACTCCGGGCGCGGCCCCGGTCCAGCCGGCCGGCTCCGCCTGACGGAGGCTCCGGCCGGGGCTCTTCACCTGCGGCGCCGCTGCGGGGGCTCCGCCCCCGAGCCCCCGAGCCCCCGCGCCTCGAACGCCGGCGGGGCTGGAGGTGGCCGGGGGCTTCGGCGGGGGCCGGTGCCGGGGGGGCATCCCTCCACCGCCCGAGCGGAAACGCCGGGGCCTGGCCTGCCTCCCGAGCCCGACCGGAGAGGACAGAAGGCGGGCCGGGTCAGGACTTGTGGCGGGCGTAGTAGCGGGCCACGCGGGCGCGGTTGCCGCAGGCCGAGGCCACGCACCAGCGGCGGCGGGGGTTGGCGGGGAGGAACAGCAGGACGCAGTCCGCACCCTCGCACTCCCGGACCTCCCCGACCCGGGGGTCCGCCAGCAGGTCCATCGCGGCCTCGGCCAGCTGCGCGGCGAGCCGCCGGGCCGGGGCGCCCGTCCGCCGGACGGCCACCGTCAGCGCGGAGTCGAGCTCGCGGTGGGCGGGGGCGCCCGCCGCGGCCTGGTTCAGCGCGCGCAGCGCATCCGCCGGGGGCCGCGCCCCGACCCGTACGGCCGCGAGCGCGGCCCCGGCCGCCTCCCGTACGGCCCGCACGGCCGCGACCTCGGCCGCCCCCACAGCCACCGGCTCCAGCCGCCCGGCCTGCAGCTCCAGCCAGGCCGCGAGCCCCGCGGGATCCGCGATCAGATCCCCGTCGGCCGGCCGGGTGTTGAGCAGGTCCAGGGCCAGCGGCTCGCCGGTAAGCGGAAACGTCACTGTCATATCTCTAATGCTACTCCAGACCCTTGACCCGTTAGGAACGCCGGGCGACACTAATGGAAACAACGGGACTGGAGGCATGTGATGAAGCACCTCACCATCGACGTCGGCGGGGTCTCGGTCGCCTACCGGGAGAGCGGCCCGGCCGACGGGCCGGTCCTGCTCCTCCTGCACGGCTTCCCGACCTCCTCCCACCAGTTCACCCGCCTGATGGACGCGCTCGGCGACACCCCCTACCGCCTGATCGCCCCCGACCACCCCGGCTTCGGCCGCACGCAGGCCCCGGCCGGGTTCACGTACTCCTTCGACCGGCTCGCGGACGTCCTGGAGGGCTTCACCGACGCCCTCGGACTGGACCGGTACGCGCTCTACGTCTTCGACTTCGGCGCCCCGATCGGGCTGCGGCTCGCCGCCCGCCGGCCCGACCGCGTCACGGGCCTCATCGTCCAGAACGGCAACGCCTACGAGGAGGGCCTCTCCGACGCCGCCCGCGAGTTCGCCGGCCTGAGGCGCAGCGAGCCCGGCGCGGAGGAAAGGGTCCGCGGCCTCTTCACCGAAGCCGGCACCCGCTTCCAGTACGAGACGGGCGTCGCGGACCCCTCCCTGATCGACCCCGCCAACCGGACGCTCGACGTGCACTACCTGGGCCTGCCGGGGCGCGCCGACGCGCAGGCCGACCTGGCCTTCGACTACGCCTCCAACTTCGCCCACTACCCGGCCTGGCAGGCCTGGCTCCGCGCCTCCGGCGTCCCCGTCCTGGTCGTCTGGGGCGCCGGCGACCCCTTCTTCACCCCGGCCGGGGCCGAGGCGTACCGGCGCGACGCCCCCGACGCCGAGGTCCACGTCTTCGAGGGTGCAGGCCACTTCGCCCTCGAAACCCACCTCCCGGCCATCGCCCCGCTGATCTCCAAGTTCCTCCTGACCAAGCTCCCCTGAGCCCGCCTCCCCCTGCACGAAGGGACCCCTGGCCGACACTTTCCGTCGGTCACCCCCAGCCCCGCCGGCGTTTGAGGCGCGGGAGCCCGGGGCAGCGCCCCCGCAATGGCGCCGCAGGGGAAGGAGCCCGGCCGGAGCCGAGGGCCCCGCTACCCCTCCGCGGGAGCGGGGCGGCCCGTCAGGGCGGCCAGGCTGGAGCGGACGTGGGCCATGTGGGCCCGCATCTCCTCCTGCGCGGCCTCGTGCTCCCGCAGCACCCGCTCGGTCTCCCGCCGCACCCTCTCCTCCCGCACCCGCGCCTGCGCCAGCAGCTCCGCGGCCTGCGCCTCCGCGTCCTCCTGCCCGTGCCGCGCGGCCTCCTCCGCCTCCGCGAACCCGCGGCGCGCCTCCGCGAGACGGCTCTCGGCGAGCCGCTCCTGCTCGGCGAGGCGCGCCTCCAGGTCGGCGGTGCGCTGCGCGAGCTCCCGCCCCGCGGCGTCCCACCGCTCCACCCGGTCCTGCTCGTGCTCCGCCAGCAGCGCCCGCGTCCGCCGCCGCGCCTCGGCGAGCGCTTCCTGACCCTCGGCCCGCCACCCGTCGGCGTCGGCGCGCGCCTCGGCCCGCAGCCCGTCCGCCTCGCGCTCCGCCCGCAGCAGCCCCTGCCGGGCGCGGACCTCGGTCTGCTCGCGCACGGCCTCCGCGTCCTGCCGGGCGAGTTCGGCGACCCGCTCGGCGTGCGCCTCGGCGGCGGCGACGGCGTCGGCCGCATCGGCCCGGGCCTCGCCGCGCAGCGCCTCGGCCTCCTCCTGGGCGAGCAGCAGGATCCGCCGGGCGCGCTCGCTGAGCTCCTCGTACTGCTGCGGGGCCAGCGAGGCCACCACCTCGCGGAGCCGGGCGGCCTCGGCCTCCATCTGCTTGGCCAGGACGGTCAGCCGCGCGACCCGCTCCCAGGCCTCGTCGCGGCTGCCGGAGAGCCGGGCGAGGTACCGGTCGACCTCTTCCACCCGGTAGGCGCGACCTCGCACGATCGCGAAACCCTGTCCGTGAGGTGACATGCGTGCAGCCATCCTGGGAGCGCCTCTCTCGCGGGGATTCCTGTCAAGGATGCGTGATGTGCGGTCAGAAGCGGCAATGGCCGGGCCGCGACCCCCCGCGAGGGCCCCGACCCGGCCATGATCCGATCATCCGATCAGAGCAGTCCGTCCCACATCTGCTCCAACAGCACCGACCACCAGCTCTCCGGCGAGGCCAGCGCGGCACTGTCGAGACCGGCCAGATTCGCCTGGAAATCGACGGTCCACCGGCCCGCCTGCTCCGGCGTCAAATGCTGGCGCAGCCGCCACATGTGACCCAGCATCGCGATCGACCGCGCGAACTGCGGCAGGCTGGAGTTCACGAACTGCGGCGGCACGGGCGCCCCGCCGGGACCGCCCTCCACCGGCACGGCCACGATGTGCGCCGTCCCGTACTGCACGCACAGCGCCTTGCCGAAGTCGCTGCCGATGACGAGGTACGAGCCCGCGTCGGACGCCGGCTGCACCTGCCGCTGCGCGGCCAGCTCGGCCAGCGTCGGCACGGGCTGGCCCGGCACGGCCTGCGCCCAGAAGAACGGCCCGAAGTCCGCGGGCAGGCCCGCCCACACCAGCGTCTGCGCCACGATCTCCGGCACGCCCTGCCGGGAGACCGCCCGCTGGTCGAAGCGGAACACGCCCTGCGGCCCGAAGGCCCCGGCCAGCTCCGCACCGATCGCGTCCAGCGGGATCGCCGGCTGCAGCGGAACCTGCGGCAGCGGCGCCCGTACGGGGGCGGGGCGCGGCGGCGCATCCGCCACCTGGTGCAGCTCGCCCTGGTGGGTGAGCAGGTGCTGCATGCCCGCCTGACGGCCCGCGTGGTCCTTGCCGTACGGGGCCACGCTGGTGATCCGGACCTGCGGCCAGGTCTCCCGGATCATCCGGGCGCAGTA
The DNA here is from genome assembly GCF_040645035.1 of Streptomyces sp. NPDC046876. Taxonomy (NCBI): domain Bacteria; kingdom Bacillati; phylum Actinomycetota; class Actinomycetes; order Kitasatosporales; family Streptomycetaceae; genus Streptomyces; species Streptomyces sp. NPDC046876. The sequence continues at coordinate 50,378 of NZ_JBEYXK010000005.1, forward strand.
GCCGCCGGGCAGCTCGCAGGACTCCAGCTCGGTGTGCAGCTCCAGGACCTGCTGCGGCGGCACGTTCATGGCGCGCAGCTCGTGCAGGATCTGCCACTCCGGGTGCGGGGTGCCGGGCGCCGAGCGGCGGATGATCTGCTGCTCGGAGCCGTCGTGGCCGCGGTAGCGCAGGACGGCCTGGTAGCCGGGCCCGACGGTGGGCACACCGGCGGGCGCCGCGGGCTGCGGGCCGCCGGGCGGCGGGCCGGGAGGCGCGGGGGCGGCGCCGACCACGGCGGGACCGGCCAGCATCGTCGCGGCGTGGTCCAGCCCGTGCGGCGGCGTGCCGGGGCCCCCGGGCGGGCCGGGAGGCGCGGGCGGCTGACCCGCACCCGGAGCACCGGGCGGACCGGGAGGAGCCGGAGGCTGACCCGT
>NZ_JBEYXK010000005.1:50889-178971 GCF_040645035.1 Streptomyces sp. NPDC046876
GTCACGGCCGGACCCGCCAGCATCGTCGCGGCATGGTCCAGCCCGCGCCCCATCGACGGCGCACCGGGCGGCCCCGGAGGCGCAGGCGGCTGACCCGCACCCGGAGCACCGGGCGGACCGGGAGGAGCCGGAGGCTGACCCGTCACGGCCGGACCCGCCAGCATCGTCGCGGCATGGTCCAGCCCGCGCCCCATCGACGGCGCACCGGGCGGCCCCGGAGGCGCAGGCGGCTGACCCCCACCCGTACCACCGGGCGCACCGGGCGGACCGGGAGGAGCCGGAGGCTGACCCGTCACGGCCGGACCCGCCAGCATCGTCGCGGCATGGTCCAGCCCACGCCCCATCGACGGCGCACCGGGCGGCCCCGGAGGCGCGGGCGGCCCGCCCGCACCCGGAGCCACCGGCGGCCGGGCCGGGGCAGCAGCACCCGGAGCCCCGGGCGGCGCGGGCGGCACCACCGGCGGAGCACCCGGCGGGGTGACCTGGGCCCGGCTCGTCGGCTCCTCGGCCAGCGCCGCCGGCGACCCGGGCACGTGCCCACCGGCAGGGCCGGCAGGCACGGGCGCAGGCGCAGGCATCGGCGGCGCCCCGGCCCCGAGGTCCAGCGCGGGCGCGATCGCGGTCTTCGGGAGCTGGCTGCCCCCGGCGATCAGCTGGGTCCTGGCCTCGGACGACCCCGACGGCGGCGCCGGCAGGTCCTCCAGGTCCGAACCCGACAGCGGCGGCGCGAAGACCGTCGCGGGCAGCGGTACGGACACGTCGTCCGCACCGGGGTTCACGTCGGTGCCGGCCCACGGCGTGGCCCCGGCCGGCACCCCCTCGTTCGCGGTCGGCTCGTACGGCACCTCGCGGCGCAGCGGCACCGGCTCCGGCGCCACGGCGGCCGGCTCGGGCTCCGAGACGGGAACGGACAGCGGCTCGGCCTCGGCACCCGAAGCCGCAGCCGGCACGGAAGCCGCACCAGCAGCAGCCGCACCAGCACCAGCAGCCGCCCCCGCAGCCGGCGGAATCCCCGCCCGGTCCGCGGCCTCCTGCAGCCACTCCGGCGGACTCAGCATGAACGAGGTCTGCTCGGAGTCGATACGCGGCGTCGGCACCGAAGCCTCCGCCGCCGGCGCGGCCGCAGCCCCGTACTCCTCCTCGTACCGGCGGATGACCTCACCCACCGGAAGCCCCGGCCACAACGTGACCTCACCACTGTCCCGGGCGATCACCAGCCGCTGCCGGCCACCCCCCGACACCGGCCCGCCCGCCCGGTCCTCGGCCCACACCACGAACCCCAGCCCGAACTCCCGCACCCGCACCTCACGGTGCTGGTACGGCGGCAGATCACCGTTGATCCACTCCTCGGCGCGCTCCTGCGCCTGCGCAAACGTCACCATCGCGCCGTCATCCCTCCACCGGTGCAGCCACCGGAACCGAACGCGCGAATCCGCCGTCCACCATCAGACCGGCCACCGTCTCCAACTCCGGTGGATTTCCCGCCAACCGCTCGAGAAAGGCATCGAAATCCGCACCGCACGGCAGCAGCAGCCGCTCCACGCGCTCCTGGACCACCCAGCCGTCCCGGTCGCGCCCGTCGTCGTACGGGGAGAACCACACCGAACCGATGCCCTCACCCTTCACCTTCACCGCCAGCAGCCCGCCCTGGACGAACGCGACGCACAGGTAGTCCTTCGTCAGGTGGTCGCGCAGACACTTGTTGACGTACACCAGGTCATTGACCGCAGCCTCCTCACGCACCGTGAAGAACGGCTGGTCCACCAGCAGCCCGAGATCCACGTCCAACCCGGCGCCCACCGGCGCACAGCCGCCCGCCGCCTTCAGGAACGAGCGGTACGCCTCCGGCAGCCGGTACCCCAGGTCCTCCTCGATCCCCTGGACCTGCTCCTCCGTCACCGCCACACCCGTCTTCGGCAGCGCCAGATGCACCGGACGCACCTCCTGCAACGGCCGCGTCCCACGCTTCTCATGGTCCACCGGGGCGGTCGCCAGGCCCGCGTGATGCCGCAACAGCGCCTTCACCTCCACCGGAACCAGCTCCATCCGCCGCGTCCCCGCCACGTGGTGCCACGTCCAGCCGTGCGGCGTCGCAACCGGGCCGACCGTGTCCCACAAGGCGTGCCCCGCAGCATGCATGGCCGCATTCGCGGAGACGTAGTCCGTCAGCCGCAGCTCGTCCACACCGAAGCCCTCGGGCGGTTCGGCGATCTCCACCGCCGCCCGCGCATACGGCGAGAAGTCAGGATGTCCCTGAGCGCCCATCCGCACTCCATGAGGATGCCGCGCGGCCCGGACCGGGTCCGGGAAATGCACGACCTGCCCCGAGTACGCGGCGTTGGGTGGCGCGGCGTGCTGCCCGAGCCGACCTGTCGTCATGGCGGTAGCCCCCTGCTGGATCTGGCTGGTTCACCACAGCCTATGTGCTCCGGCAAGAGCGGCCCCCGCCCGCAAGCCCCCCACCCGCACGACGGCCGGGAACATCCGAATTGATACGAATATTCGACCCCGGTTCCACACGACAGAGGACATTTGACAGGCTGTCCCCGCAGCACGGGGGCGTGCGCAACAGCGGCCACCACCGCAGCCACGGGAGGGAAGAAGCGACCATGCAGAACACAGCGACACGCACGGGCACACCCGACGGCGGCCAGGCCGCAGCCGGACCCGGCGGAGATCCCCGCCTGCGCTGGAGCGGCACCGACGCCCGCACCACCGCACCCGTACCCCGCTTCCGCCGCGACGGCATCCTCCCCACCATCGCCGCCGCCCTCTCCGTACGCGGCGAAACCCTCACCGGCACCGCCGGCAAAGCCGACCAGCCACCCGCCCTGCACCCCCTCGTCCAGGACTTCCTCGACACCCTCACCAGCGGCCAGCGTGAACGGTTCACCGGCCGATGTCCCGAGGCCATCCTCGTCTCCCGCCACCTCACCGCCGCCGAAGGCGCCCGCAGCAAGCGCGCCTCCCGCAAACCCCTCACCGCGAGCGAAGCCCGCCGCTCCCTGAAAAACTCCAAGATCACCGCCCGCCGCATCCGCGAGGACGGCGACCCCCTCCACGGCACCTACGCACCGCCCTGCCGCTCCTGCGAAGCCCTCCTCGCCCACTTCGGCGTACGCCACGTCGACCTCACACCCGCGTCAGAGAAAGCCTGACCACCACCACCATGACCATCTCCTCCGCCTCCTACGACCGCTCCTCCGCCACCCGGTTCCCCTCCACCGTGGACCAGGCCCTGCGCACCGCCGGCTGGGAGCCCGGCCGCTGGGACATCAAACAGGCCGAGTACTGGGCCGACGCACTGCGCGACCACACCACCCCGGCCGGACACCGCCACACCGTCTTCCCCGCCGCCGTCGAGGCATGGGCCGAATTCGGCGGCCTCACCGTCAAAGCGCACGGACCCGGCCGCCAGATAGCCCCCGTCCCCCTACGCCTCGACCCCCTCACCGGACTCCACCTGGCCCGCACCTTCGCCGACCTCGGCCGCGCCCTGTCCACACACCTCTGCCCGCTCGGCGTCGACTCCGACGGCGGCTCCCACCTCGCCATCGACCAGGAAGGCCGCGTCTACGCCATCGACCACACCGGCGACTGGTACCTCGGCGCCAGCATGGACGAGGCCCTCACCCTGCTCCTGACCGGCCTCCAGCCCACCCGCCTGACCATGGCCCCGTAAAGACCCGCACACCCGCGTCAGCGCCGCCCACCCGGCAGAACCGCCGAAACCCTGAACCCCCCGGAGTCCGTCGGGCCCGACACGAACACCCCACCGAGCCCGACGACCCGCTCACGCATCCCCACCAGCCCATTGCCCCCACTGGGCAACTCGGGCCGGGCCACGTCCGCCGCACCCGGCCCGTTCTCCACCTGCATGGCCACCTCACCCTCACGATGGGCCAGCCGCACCACCACCTCGGCCCCCGGCGCATGCTTGTGGCAGTTGGTGAGCGCCTCCTGCACCACCCGGTACGCCGTCTGCTCCACCTCCGCCGAATAACCCGGCCCCGTCCCGCGCACGTCCAGCAGCACCGCCATCCCCGCCGCGCGCGACTGCCCGACCAAGGCCTCCAGCTCGGCCAGCGTCGGCCCCTCCTCGAAACCCCCGGCAGACGCAGCCGACCGGGCCGCCGCCCCACCGGCAACCGCGGCAACGGGCGCCGGCCGCGGCGCAGCCGGCGCCCGCAGCACCCCCAACATCTCCCGCAACTCCGTCAGCGCCTGCCGGCCCATGTCCGCCACCAGCGCCGCGTTCTTCGCCGCCTTCGCCGGATCCCGCGGCGCCACCGCCTGCAGCGCCGCCGCGTGCACCACCATCAGCGACACCCGGTGCGCCACCACGTCGTGCATCTCCCGCGCGATCCGCGTCCGCTCCTCCGTACGGGCCCACTCGGCCCGCTCCTCCGCCCGGTCCGCCAGCAGCGACAGCTCCCGCTCCAACGAGTCGGCCCGCTCCTGCAAGCTCTCCATCAGCCGCCGCCGGGCCCCCACGTACAGCCCGAGCAGCACGGGCGGCACATTGAGCGCCACCGCCATGAACACCGACAGCACCACCACGAGGGTCGGGGTGGTCCCGGTCTGCCCGATCGTGCGCAGGTAGGTGACGACAAAGGTGGCCGCCAACGACATCGAGGCGAGCGTCGCGGTGATCCGCCGGGGCACCTCACAGGCGGCCAGCGTGTACAGCCCGACGACACCCAGCAGGAACCCCATCGCAGCCGGCGCCACCCCGATGCCGACCAGCACCACCGCGATCGGCCAGCGCCGCCGCAACACGAGCACGGACCCCACCGCAACCCCGAACAGCACCCCCGCGACGGTCGGCAACCCGCCCTCCCGGGCGAAGTCCACCCCCTCGAACGCACACTCCAGGGCCGACAACGCCCCGAGCCCCACGTCCAGGACGGCCCCCCGCCGCCGCTCCCACCACAGGGGCCCGTCCCGACCGGCCCCGCCCTGCTGATCCCCCGCACTGGTCATGCCCTCAGCGTACGCAGCGCCCCCAGCACACCCGCGACCGGAATTCCCGCAAACCCGAGGTAATCGCACGTCCGACTGAATCGACCACGGAAAGAGACCTGAATCCCACATTCCGGACCAAGGTGGCGGCATGAGCAAATACTCGGACTTCGAAGCCCTGCGCGAGCAAGCGGTCGCCCTGCGCCGGGAAGGCCTCAGCCGCCGCCAGATCCGCGACCGCCTCTGCGTCTACAACGGCGACATCCTGAACCGCCTCCTCCAGGGCGAGCCGGCGCCGGAATGGACGAAGCGCCCCAACGCCAAGGACGACCTCCGCGACCGCGCCCGCGAGCTCCGCCTCCAGGGCATGACCTACGACCAGATCCAGCTCGAACTGGGCTGCTCGAAGAGCTCGATCTCCCTGTGGGTCCGCGACCTACCGAAGCCGGACCGGCAGCGGACCAAGGAGGAAGCCACCGCCGCGGCGCGACGCGGTTGGGAGCGGACCCTCGAGATGCGCGACGAGGAAAGACTCCAGACCAAGCGGGACGCAGCCCGCGAGATCGGCTCGATCTCGGACCGGGAGCTGTTCCTCTTCGGCGTCGGGCTCTACTGGTCGGAGGGCAGCAAGGACAAGGCCTACGAGCGGCGAGAGCGCGCGATCTTCGTCAACAGCGACCCCGACATGGTGCGGGTCTACCTCTCCTGGCTTCGCCTGCTCGGCATCAGCGGCGAGCACATCCGCTTCAACATCGCCATCCACGAAACGGCCGACAGGGCTGCCGCGGAAGGCTTCTGGGCGGACCTCGTGGGCGCCGACGCGGGGAAGTTCCTCACGACCACCGTCAAACGGCACAACCCCAAGACCAGCCGCAAGCACACCGGCGAGAACTACTACGGCTGCCTTGCCGTACGCGTCCTGCAAAGCGCCGAGCTGTACCGTCGCATTGAAGGCTGGTGGTGCGGCATAGTAGGGGCTGTGTCCGAAGCCGATCAACGAAATCGGACATAGAGGGCGAACCATCCCGGATCGTCTAAGGGCAGGACAAATGGTTTTGGTCCATTGAATGAGGGTTCGAATCCTTCTCCGGGAGCGCACGGAAACACAGCTCACGTTCGGGTCCTGACCGGAAGGTCAGGACCCGCCCTCGTTTCCGGCCCTTAACGCCCCGGTATCCTTCACAGGTCCACCCCCGAAGCCGAAGGGCACACCCGTGAGCGCCAACCGCCCGGCAGCCGTCGTCGTCCTCGCAGCGGGTGAGGGCACCCGCATGAAGTCGGCCACTCCCAAGGTTCTGCACGAGATCTGCGGGCGTTCGCTCGTGGGGCACGTCGTCGCCGCCGCGCGCGAGCTGGACCCCGAGCACCTCGTGGTCGTCGTCGGCCACGCCCGTGAGCAGGTCACCGCGCACCTCGCCGCCGTGGACGCCGATGTGCGCACGGCCGTCCAGTACGAGCAGAACGGCACCGGCCACGCCGTCCGCATGGCCCTCCAGGAGCTCGGCGGCTCCGTCGACGGGACCGTGGTCGTGGTCTGCGGCGACACCCCGCTGCTGACCGGCGAGACCCTGGGCGCCCTGGTCGCGACCCACGGGGCCGACGGCAACGCCGTCACCGTCCTGACCGCCGAGGTCCCGGACTCCACCGGCTACGGCCGCATCGTCCGCGACCCGGAGACCGGCGCCGTCACCGCGATCGTCGAGCACAAGGACGCCACCGAGGCGCAGCGCGCGATCCGTGAGATCAACTCCGGGGTGTTCGCGTTCGACGGGGCGCTGCTGGCCGATGCGCTGGGCAAGGTCCGTACCGACAACAGCCAGGGCGAGGAGTACCTCACCGACGTGCTGGGGATCCTGCGCGAGGGGGGCCACCGGGTCGGTGCGTCCGTCGGCAGCGACCACCGCCAGATCCTGGGGATCAACAACCGCGTGCAGCTCGCGGAGGCCCGTGCGCTGCTGAACGCCCGCCTGCTGGAGCGGGCGATGCTCGCCGGAGTGACCGTGGTGGATCCCGCGAGCACGCTGGTGGACGTGACGGTGACGTTCGGCCAGGACGCGGTGGTGCACCCGGGTACGCAGCTGCTGGGCGCGACGCACATCGCCGAGGGGGCCGAGGTCGGTCCGAACACCCGGCTGAAGGACACCCAGGTCGGCCCGCGGGCCCGCGTGGACAACACGGTGGCGGATTCGGCGGTGGTCGGGGAGTCGGCGTCGGTGGGTCCGTTCGCGTACCTGCGTCCGGGTACGCGCCTGGAGCTGAAGGCGAAGGCCGGCACGTTCGTGGAGATGAAGAACGCGGTGATCGGCGAGGGTACGAAGGTGCCGCACCTGTCGTACGTGGGTGACGCGACGATCGGCGAGTACTCGAACATCGGTGCGGCGAGCGTGTTCGTGAACTACGACGGTGAGCACAAGCACCACACGACGATCGGCTCACACTGCAAGACGGGCTCGGACAACATGTTTGTGGCACCCGTCACCATCGGGGACGGCGCCTACACGGCCGCCGGCTCGGTGATCACGAAGGATGTGCCGCCCGGCGCGCTGGCCGTGGCACGCGGCCAGCAGCGGAATATCGAGGGTTGGGTGGCCCGCAAGCGTCCGGGAAGCGCTGCCGCGTCGGCGGCTCAGTCGGCGGTCCGGGAGGACTCCGCGGAGGGCTGAGGCGGCCTTCAGGTGAACTGACCGGAAACAGGTACGTCCGAGACGGCGTACCGTGATACGTGCACGCAATTCGGCTGGCTTCACCGTGTGCGGGACGGACGCACACGGGGGCGAGCAGCTTTCAACACGTCTGAGGAGACTGTGCTGTGACCGGGATCTCGACGACCGGCGAGAAGAAGCTGATGCTCTTCTCCGGCCGCGCCCACCCCGAGCTGGCCGAGGAGGTTGCGCACCAGCTGGGCGTCGGCCTCGTGCCGACGAAGGCCTTCGACTTCGCGAACGGTGAGATCTACGTCCGCTTCCAGGAGTCGGCGCGTGGTGCGGACTGCTTCCTGATCCAGAGCCACACGGCTCCGATCAACAAGTGGATCATGGAGCAGCTGATCATGATCGATGCGCTGAAGCGCGCGTCGGCCCGCTCCATCACCGTGATCATCCCGTCCTACGGCTACGCCCGCCAGGACAAGAAGCACAAGGGCCGCGAGCCGATCTCGGCCCGTCTGGTCGCCGACCTGCTGAAGACCGCGGGTGCGGACCGCATCCTGACGGTGGACCTGCACACGGACCAGATCCAGGGCTTCTTCGACGGTCCGGTGGACCACCTGTCGGCCCTGCCGGTCCTCGCGGACTACGTGGGCGCCAAGGTGGACCGCACCAAGCTGACGATCGTCTCCCCGGACGCCGGCCGTGTGCGTGTGGCCGACCGCTGGTGCGACCGTCTCGACGCCCCGCTGGCGATCGTGCACAAGCGCCGTGACAAGGACGTCGCCAACCAGGTGACCGTCCACGAGGTCGTCGGTGAGGTCAAGGGCCGGGTCTGCGTCCTGGTCGACGACATGATCGACACCGGTGGCACCATCTGCGCCGCGGCCGAGGCGCTGTTCGCGCACGGTGCGGAGGACGTCATCGTGACGGCCACGCACGGCATCCTGTCGGGCCCGGCGGCGGACCGCCTGAAGAACTCGAAGGTGAGCGAGTTCATCTTCACGAACACCCTGCCGGACCCGTCCGACCTGGAGCTCGACAAGATCACGGTCCTGTCGATCGCTCCGATGGTGGCGCGCGCGGTCCGCGAGGTCTTCGAGGACGGCTCGGTGACCAGCCTGTTCGAGGAGCAGCAGTAGGCACCGGATCGCACGGGTAGATCCTTTTGGGCGCGGCCTCCGCGCCGGGTAGACTCTTCGAGTTGCTCGGCGAGGGAGGCCGCACCTTTTGGTGTCGGCGCTCCGTTATCGACGCGCTCTTCGTAGCAGGCCGTTTCGTGGCCGGGTGACCTTGTCCGTTTTCGTCACCCCACGAGGAGTGAACATGTCCGAGGTCAAGCTCTCCGCTGAGATCCGCACCGTCTTCGGCAAGGGCGCCGCCCGTGCCACCCGCCGCAACAAGCAGATCCCCGCGGTCATCTACGGCCACGGCGAGGCCCCCAAGCACGTGTCGGTCGAGGGCCACGCCCTGACGATGGCGCTGAAGACCCCGAACGTCCTGATCTCCCTGGACATCGCGGGCGAGGGCACCGAGCTGGTCATCCCCAAGGCCGTCCAGAAGGACCCGATCAAGCGCACCGTCGACCACGTCGACTTCCTCGCCGTCAAGAAGGGCGAGAAGGTCACGGTCGAGGTTCCGGTCCAGACCGAGGGTGACCTGGCCGCCGGTGGCAACCTGCTGGAGCACGTCCTCGCCGCGGTGTCGGTCGAGGCCGAGGCCACCCACCTGCCCGAGGCCCTGACGGTCTCCGTCGAGGGTCTGGCCGCCGGTGCGTCCGTCCTGGCGCAGGACATCGCGCTGCCGTCGGGCGTTTCCCTGGTGACCGAGGGCGACGCCGTCGTCCTGCAGGTCGTCGCCGCGCAGGCCGAGGAGCCGGCCGCCGAGGCCGCCGAGGAGGGCGCGGAGGCCTGAGCCTCCCCGTCGCGTTTGCCGACCGACCGCCGTCCGGCTCCACTGGAGCGGGACGGCGGTCGTCCCATGTGCAGAGGAGCGAGCAGGAATGTCGGACGAGTCGAGTCCTTGGCTGGTGGTCGGGCTGGGCAACCCAGGCGGTGAGTACGCCGGCAACCGCCACAACATCGGTTTCATGGTGGTGGACCTGCTGGCGGAGCGGATCGGCGGGAAGTTCAAGGCGCACAAGGCGCGGGCGCAGGTGCTGGAGGGTCGGATCGGGCCGCCGGGGCCGGCGAACCGGCGGGTGGTGCTGGCGAAGCCGATGTCGTTCATGAACCTGTCGGGCGGGCCGGTGACGGCACTGCGCGACTTCTACAAGGTGCCGGTGGACCGGATCATCGCGGTCCATGACGAGCTGGACATCGATTACGCGACGCTGCGCCTGAAGGTGGGCGGCGGCGACAACGGGCACAACGGGCTGAAGTCGATGACGAAGTCGATGGGGGCGGAGTACCACCGGGTCCGTTGTGGCATCGGGCGGCCGCCGGGTCGTATGCAGGTCGCGGATTTCGTGCTGAAGGACTTCTCGTCGGCGGAGCGCAAGGATCTGGACTGGTTCGTGGACCGGGCTGCGGATGCGGTGGAGTGCCTGGTCACGGAGGGCCTGGAGCGCGCCCAGTCCGCGTACAACTCCTGAAGGCTACAGGTCGTCGAGTCCTTCGAAGTCGAGGTCGGCCGGGTAGGGCCGGTCGACGCGGAACGGCTTCGTGTGGATGCCCTGGCAGACGTAGGCGCGGGTGTGCGGGTCGAGTTCGTAGAGGTACACCACGGGCTCGACCTCCTCGTCGCCCTCGTCCTTGACGATCCAGTAGTTCGGGATGCCGGCCTTGGCGTATTTGCGGAGCTTGGCGTCGGTGTCCCGGGCCTCGGACTCCGGTGAGACCACTTCGACGGCCAGCAGGACGTCCGCGGCGTAGAAGTGGGTCTGCCTCGGGTCGGTGAGCGCCTCGCGCCGGATGACGGAGATGTCCGGTTCGGGGCCGTTCCTCTTGTCAATCACCACTGTCATCTCGCGCGCGACCTTGAGGTGGTCCGGCGCGCTCCGCCGCAGACGGTTCACCAGGAGGTCGATCAGCGCGGAGTGGACGTAGCGCTGCGGACTCACGAAGACCAGGCTCCCGTCGATCAGCTCGGTGTGTCGCGGGAGGTCCGGCAGCGTCAGCAGGTCGTCCACGGTATAGCCGTCGAGCGGCGGCCGCGTCCAGTCGTGCACCGACTCAGCGGTCATGGTTGCTCCCATGGACGGCATTCTGGTCTTGGAACACAACGGTAGCGGCCGGTGTCCGCGCTCGTCATCACATCGTGTGACGGGCGCGGATACCGGCCGTTCGTTCGACCGTCCGGGTCAGCCCGTGTTGCGCAGGCCCGCGGCGACACCGTTGACGGTGAGGAGCAGGGCGCGGGAGAGGACGGGGTCCGGGGCTTCGCCGCGGCTGGCGGCGGCGCGCTGGCGGGCGAGCAGGGAGACCTGGAGGTAGGAGATGGGGTCCAGGTAGGCGTCGCGTACGGCGAAGGTCTTCTGGAGGACGGGCTGGGAGTCCAGGAGCTTTTCGCCGCCGGTGATGCGCAGGACCTCGCGGACGGTGAGCTCGTGCTCGGCGCGGATGCGGTCGAAGACGTGCTTGAGCTCGTCGGGGACGAGGGTGTCGACGTAGTGCTGGGCGATCCGCAGGTCGGTCTTGGCGAGGGTCATCTCGACGTTCGACAGGAAGTTGCGGAAGAAGTGCCAGCGGGTGCCCATCTCGGAGAGGGCGCCGTCCTGGCCGGCTTCGCGCAGGGCCTTGAGGCCGGAGCCCACGCCGTACCAGCCGGGGACGATCTGGCGGGACTGGGTCCAGCCGAAGACCCACGGGATGGCGCGCAGGCCGTCGAGGCCGGCGCCGGAGTCGGGGCGGCGGGAGGGGCGGGAGCCCAGGTGGAGGTCGGCGAGCTGGTCGACGGGGGTGGCGGCGAAGAAGTACGCCGGCAGGTCGGGGTCTTCGACGAGCTCCCGGTACGCGGCGTGGGCGGCCTCGGAGACGATGTCCATGGCCGCGTCCCAGCGGGCGAGGTCGTCGTGGGACTGGCGGGGCCGGGTGTGCAGGGCGGAGGCCTGCAGGGTGGCCGCGACGGTCAGTTCGAGGTTCTCGCGGGCGAGGGACGGTACGAGGTACTTGTCGGAGATGACCTCGCCCTGCTCGGTGACCTTGATCTCGCCTTCCAGGGTGGCCCAGGGCTGGGCGAGGATCGCGTCGTGGGAGGGGCCGCCGCCGCGGCCGACGGTGCCGCCGCGGCCGTGGAAGAGGCGCAGGCGGACGCCGTGGCGGTGGGCGACGTCGCGGAGCCGGCGCTGGGCGCGGTGGATCTCCCACTGGCTGGTGGTGATGCCGCCGAACTTGGAGGAGTCGGAGTAGCCGAGCATGACTTCCTGGACGTCGCCGCGCAGGGAGACCAGGCGCCGGTAGGAGGGGTCGGCGAGCATGTCGTCGAGGATGACGTCGGCGGCGCGCAGTTCGTCGGTGGTTTCCAGGAGCGGCACGATGCCGATCTTGGCCCAGCCGGCGTGGAGGTCGAGGAGGCCGGCCTCGCGGGCGAGGACGGCGGCGGCGAAGACGTCGTCGGCGCCCTGGCACATCGAGATGATGTAGGACTCGATGACTTCGGGGCCGAACTTCTCGAAGGCGTCCTTGATGGTGAAGAAGACGCCGAGGGTCTTCTGTCCGGCCGGGTCGAGGGGCGCGGGTGTGGGGGCGAGGGGCCGGCGGGAGCGGAGTTCCTTGGCGAGGAGCTTCTGCCGGTAGTCGCGGGGCATGTCGGCGTAGCGCCAGGATTCCTCGCCGAGCCGGTCGAAGAGCTGGCCGAGGGCGTGGTGGTGGGCGTCGGCGTGTTCGCGTACGTCCATGGTGGCCAGCTGGAGGCCGAATGCGGCGATGGTGCGGATGGTGCGGTCCATGCGGCCGTCGGCGAAGAGCGCGCCGCGGTGCTCGCGCAGCGAGGTCTGTACGAGGGTGAGGTCGGTGAGGAGCTCGGAGGTGCCGAGGTAGTCGCGGCCTTCCTCGTGGGGGGTGCCCTTGGCGAGGCGCTGGCGGGTGTTGAGGAGCTTCTGCCGGATGCAGGTGACCTTCAGGCGGTACGGCTCCTCGGCGTTCAGCCGCTTGTAGCGGGGGCTGATCTCGGGGAGGCGTTCGAGGTCGGCCTGGAGGGAGGAGAGGAGTTCCTCGGTGGCGCCGGTGTAGCGGATGGAGTTGGAGAGCAGGCCGCGCAGGTAGTCGATGAGTTCGAGGGCGTCGGTGATGCCGTGCTCGTGCTGGAGGATCAGTACTTCGCGGGTCACCTCGGGGGTGACGTTGGGGTTGCCGTCGCGGTCGCCGCCGATCCAGGTGCCGAAGGTGAGGGGGCGGGTGCCGGGGGGCAGTTCGACGCCGACGCGCTGGAGTTCGGCTGCGAGGTCTTCGAGGACGTCGCCGACGGCGCCGGCGTGGAGCTCGTCGAGGTAGTAGATGGCGTTGCGGGCTTCGTCGGCGGGCTCGGGGCGGGCGACGCGCAGTTCGTCGGTCTGCCAGATGAGGTCGATGTTCTCGGCGAGGCGCAGGTCGTGGCGGCGGCGGTCGCCGGCTCCGGAGGCGGGCTCCTCGAGGAGGGCGGCGATGCGGCGCAGCTTGTTGAGGACGCTGCGGCGGGCGGCCTCCGTGGGGTGCGCGGTGAAGACGGGACGGACGTTGAGGTTGCGGACGGTTTCGCGCAGGTGCTCGGGGTCGGCGTCCTTGAGCATGTCGGCGGTGCGGGCCAGCAGGCCGCCCTCGGCGGCGCGGTGGGCGCGCAGTTCGCGGCCGCGGTGGACCTGCTCGGTGACGTTGGCGAGGTGGAAGTACGTGGAGAAGGCGCGTACGAGCTTGGCGGCGGTCTCCAGGTCGGTGTCGCCGAGCAGCGCGGCGGCGGCCTCGCCGTCGGTGCGGGTCAGGGCGCGGACGCGCTCGACGAGGTCGAGGAGTTCTTGGCCCTCCTGGCGGACGAGGGTCTCGCCCAGGAGGTCGCCGAGGCGGCGGATGTCCGCGCGCAGCTCCGCGTTGGCGGAGGTGTCGGCGGTGGAGGGGGCCTGTGCCCGGGTGGGGGCCTGGGCCGAGGAGGCCTGGTCGGCACTGCTCACAGGTGCGGCTCCTTGCAGTGGTCGAGCGCTACGGGGAGGTGGGCTGCGTGCGCTGCGGGTGCGCGGAGGCGCCGTCCCGGATCGGCTCCGGGGGTGTCCCCACCTGGTGCGCAGCTCGGCTGCCCGTGCGGACCGCGCTGTCCGACGACACCAGGATAGGTGTCCGGCCGGTCGGGCCCGGTGACCGTCTCACCAGGCGGCGCGCGGCCCGTGTGCAGGGGCCGGCGGGTGGGGCGGAACGGGCTGTGGGCGGGGGCGGCCCGGTCGTGCCCCTCTTGCCGGGGGCTGCTGCTTTGCCATACTTACGTTGCCGTAGGTTACGCATCCGTAGCCCGGGTCCCTGCCTCCTCCTCACCCCCCAGGGGACGCTCATGACCACGAGTCCCGATCTTTTCGAGGGCACCTCCGCGGCGCCCGGTTCCGCGCCTGCCGACTCCTCCGCCGGGTCCGCGACGCTCGGCGGCGAGAGCAAACGGTCCGTCGAGCAGGTCGCGCTGCTGCTGTTCATCACGGTCCCGTTCCTGGCGCTGCTGGCGGCGGTGCCGCTGGCCTGGGGGCGGGGGGTGAGCTGGCTGGACCTGGGGCTGTTGGCGTTCATGTACTTCCTGACCTGCCACGGGGTGACGGTCGGCTTCCACCGGCACTTCACGCACGGTTCGTTCAAGGCCAAGCGGCCGCTGCGGGTGGCCCTGGCGGTGATGGGGTCGATGGCGGTGGAGGGGCCGCTGGTGCGCTGGGTGGCGGACCACCGCAAGCACCACAGGTTCTCCGACCACGAGGGTGATCCGCATTCGCCGTGGCGGTTCGGGGAGACGCTTCCGGCGCTGCTGAAGGGCCTGTGGTGGGCGCACGTGGGGTGGCTGTTCGACGAGGAGCAGACCGATCAGCAGAAGTACGCCCCGGATCTGGTCAAGGACCCGGTGATCCGGCGGATCAGCCGTGGCTTCATCGGGTGGACGGCTCTGTCGCTGGCGGTCCCGCCGCTGGTGGGGGGTCTGGTGACGATGTCCTGGTGGGGTGCGTTCACGGCGTTCTTCTGGGGCTCCCTGGTGCGGGTGGCGCTGCTGCACCATGTGACGTGGTCGATCAATTCGATCTGCCATGCGGTCGGCAAGCGCCCGTTCAAGTCCCGTGACCGCTCGGGCAACGTGTGGTGGCTGGCGGTGCTGTCGTGCGGGGAGTCCTGGCACAACCTGCACCATGCGGATCCGACGTCGGCCCGGCACGGGGTGCTGCGCGGGCAGGTCGACTCCAGCGCCCGGCTGATCCGCTGGTTCGAGCTGGCGGGCTGGGCCACCGATGTGCGCTGGCCGTCGGGGTCCCGCATCGATGCCCGACGCAGGGAAAACGCCGCGAACGCGGCATGATGGGGGACGTGGCGATCGACGGCAGCATTTCCAGCAGCGACAAGCCCCGGCGAGGCCGCCGGGTCCGGATGACGGGCGCCGAGCGGCGCCAGCAACTGCTGGACATCGGCCGCGCCCTGTTCGCCGAGAAGGGCTTCGAGGGCACGTCGGTGGAGGAGATCGCGGCGAAGGCCGGGGTCTCCAAGCCGGTGGTGTACGAGCACTTCGGCGGCAAGGAGGGCCTGTACGCGGTCGTGGTGGACCGGGAGATGCGCCAGCTGCTGGACATGGTGACGGGTGCGCTCACAGCCGGTCATCCGCGGGAGCTGCTGGAGCAGGCGGCGTTCGCACTGTTGGACTACATCGAGTCCTACACGGACGGGTTCCGGATCCTGGTGCGGGATTCGCCGGTGGCGCAGTCGACGGGGACGTTCGCCTCGCTGATCAGCGATATCGCCACGCAGGTCGAGGACATCCTGGGTCTGGAGTTCAAGGCGCGCGGCTTCGATCCGAAGCTGGCCCCGCTGTACGCGCAGGCGCTGGTGGGGATGGTGGCGCTGACCGGGCAGTGGTGGTTGGACGTGCGCCGGCCGAAGAAGGCGGAGGTCGCGGCGCACCTGGTGAACCTGGCCTGGCACGGGCTGGACGGCTTGGAGTCGAAGCCGCGCCTGGTGGGCCACCGCAAGAGCTGAGCCCGCCCGCCGCGGGCACAGAACGACGGCCCCGCCCCCTTGCGCATGCCGGGGGGCGGGGCGTCGTCGTGTGCAGCGTCAGCCGGTCGGGGAGCCGCCGGCCGGCGGGGTCAGGGTCTCGAGGAATTCGAGCCGGTTGCCGACGGGGTCCTCGGAGTGGAAGCGGCGGTGCCCCGGCAGGTCGTCGTCCCAGACGACGGTGGCGCCGCGTTCCCCGAGTCTGCTGGCGTACTCCTCGATCCCCGTCACCCGCAGCCCGGGGTGGGCCTTTCGGGCCGGGTGGAAGTCCTCCTCGATGCCGAGGTGGAGCTGTACGGCTCCGGCGGCGAACCAGCAGCCGCCGCGGGCGGCGAGGACGGGCGGTTTGGGGATCTCGGTCATGCCCAGGACGTCGGTGTAATAGGCGCGGAGCCGGTC
Source organism: Streptomyces sp. NPDC046876 (assembly GCF_040645035.1). Lineage (NCBI taxonomy): Bacteria > Bacillati > Actinomycetota > Actinomycetes > Kitasatosporales > Streptomycetaceae > Streptomyces > Streptomyces sp. NPDC046876. The sequence goes on from NZ_JBEYXK010000005.1 coordinate 67,034, forward strand.
CTCCGAGCCGGGCGGCGCGGCGAGCTGGACGTGGTCGACGGCGGTCAGCAAGGTCAATGCTCCTTAACGGCCACGGCGAAGATGCGGCGGAACGGGAAGACGGTGCCGCGCGGCCCGGGCGGGTACGCGGTGCGCAGCAGGTCGCGGTATTCGGCGAGGAAGTCCTCGGCGGCCTTGTGGTCGTCCCCCAGGGCGGTCAGGACGGGCCGCAGGGCGGTTCCCTTGACCCAGTCCAGGACGGGGTCGGGCCCGGGCAGCAACTGGAAGTAGGTGGTCTCCCAGGTGTCGGCGGTGCAGCCCAGCTCGGTGAGGCGGGCGAGGTACTCGGCGGGTTCGAGGGTGTGGACGTAGCGGGCGCCGTGCCCGGCGAGCCGGTCGCGCCAGTGCGGGCTGTCGCACAGCCGGGCGAGCAGGGCGTGGCTGGGGGCGGTGAAGTTGCCCGGGATCTGGAAGGCGAAGGTGCCGCCGGGGCGCAGTGCGTTGATCCAGGCGCCGAAGGAGCCGGGGTGGCTGGGGACCCACTGGAGGGCGGCGTTGGAGACGATCAGGTCGTAGGGCTCCTCGGGGAGCCAGCCGGCGATGTCCGCGGGCCGGAAGTCGAGGGTGCCGCCGCCCGGGGTTGCTCCCGCGTGCTCGGCGTCGGCGCGGCGCAGCATCTCCGGGGAGAGGTCGAAGCCGGTGATGTGGGCTTCGGGCCAGCGGTCGGCGAGGAGGGCGGTGACGTTGCCGGGGCCGCAGCCGAGGTCGGCGATGCGGGCGGGCCGGGTGGGGAGTTCGGGTATGCGGTTCAGGAGGTCGAGGAAGGGCCGGGTGCGGTGTCCTGCGTGCCGGAGGTACTGCTGGGGGTCCCAGGTGGGCGCGGCGTGGGTGGTGGCCGTGGGGATGCGGGCCGACGCTGCGATATCGGAATGCATGTTCGAACCTCCCTGCTGGCGGGTCGGGCGGAAGCGGAAGCGGTTCCGGCCCCCTCCATGCCCACCGCCACACAAAATATATCTTGACATCAAGATTCACGATTTCAAGATGTACATCACCTGGAATCTCGAATTCAAGAGACTTCACATCGACAGACCCCTTACACTGATCGGCATGGAGGACGAGGTCGACCGATTGGTCGCGGCATGGCGGCGGGAGCGCCCTGACCTCGACGTGGAACCGCTCGAAGTGCTGAGCCGCGTGAGCAGGCTCGCCCGCCATCTCGACCGCGCCCGCAGGCTGGCCTTCTCCGAGCACGGCCTGGAGCCCTGGGAGTTCGACGTCCTGACCTCCCTGCGGCGTGCCGGCGCGCCCTACCAGCTCTCCCCCGGCCAGTTGTTGACGCAGACTCTGGTCACCTCCGGAACCATGACCAACCGCATCGACCGGCTCGCCAAGAAGGGCCTCGTCGAGCGGCTGCCCGACCCCAACGACCGGCGCGGGGTCCTGGTCCGGCTGACCCCCGAGGGCCGCGACCGCGCCGACCAGGCCCTCGCCGGGCTGCTGGCGCAGGAGCGGGCGATCCTGGCCCAGCTCTCGCAGGCCCAGCGCGCCGAACTCGCCGCCCTGCTACGCCAGTTGACCGCTCCGTTCGACAACATCCCCGGCTAGCTCCGCCGGCCGTACGCCCGCCCGCCGGGCCAGCGCCACCGCGGCGAGCGTGGAGTGCACGCCCAGCTTGCCCAGCACGTTCTGCATGTGCGTGCGGACGGTGTGCGGGGACAGGAACAGCCGGGCCGCGACGTCCTTGCGGCCGAGCCCCGCCACCATGCAGCGCAGCACCTCGTGCTCGCGCGGCGTGAGCGACTCCACGAGCCGCTCGCTGTCGCTGCGGTGCTTGCGCGCGGCCGTCAGCTCCCGGAGCACCCCGGTCAGCAGCGCGGGCGGCAGATGGGTCTCCTCGCGCAGCACGCCGCGGATGACCGCCAGCAGCCGGGAGAGCGAGCAGTCCTTCGCCACCCAGCCGGAGGCACCCGCCTGCAGGGCGACCGCGGCCCGGCGCGGGTCGTCGCGCTCGGCGAGGACGACCGTGCGGACCGCGGGGTGGGAGCCCCGTACGCCCGCGACCAGCGCGATCCCGTCGGCGCCCGGCGGCGGCGGTGGCGGCCCCGAGCCCGAGGCGCGCTGCGCGGGCACCGACCCGGCGGAGGCGCCGAGATCGGCATCGACCAGGAGCACGTCGAAGCGGCGGCCCTCGGCCACCGCGCGCTCCAGGCAGCGCAGCGCCGCGGGGCCGCTGCCGGCCGCGGACACGTCGACGTCGGGCTCGGCCGCGAGCGCCGCGGCGAGCGATTCGGCGAAGATGCGGTGGTCGTCGACCACGAGAACTCGGATGCGAACCACAAAACCCCCAAGGGTCGGGGAACGGACGACTGCGGGTACGGCGCCCGGACCGGGTGCTGATCCGCAGCTGCCGCGGCCGCCGCCGCAACATCTCTGCACTACCCCGGACCGGACGCCGTACCCGGCGTGTCTCGACCCCTGAATCAACACCGGCCCCCACCGGTGTCACGCATCAGCGTAGAGCGGGCAGCGGCCCGCGGTTGGCCGAATAGCAGAAGTTTTCCGAGCGATTTTCCGGCTGGACGGTCTCCAAGAAGCCCTGACGTGGCCGGTTTTCGACGGTCCCGGGGGTCCGGAAGACGGTTTCCGGCCCGGGAGGTGCCCCAGGCAGTTGCACGGGGGGCATTTCACCCGGCGTGTGCACGCCGGGCGCCCGCGCACTGCGCCCGCCCACGGCGCTCTCCGCTCGGCCCACGCCCCCGTAGCGCGCCTGGGGCCCTGCCTCCACTCCCGGCGTACGACCCCGCGTACGCGCCGCGCACGCACCGCGCCCCCCGCACGACGGAGTGCGGGGGGCGCGGGAGGCACGGGGCGGAAGGTGCCCGCGGTGCCCGCGGGCGGCGCGGCGTCAGGAGCGCAGCGCGCGCGTGAAGTTCCACGCGTCGGAAATGATGCCGGTGAGGTCCGGGCGGGACGGGGTCCAGCCGAGCTTCTCGTGCGCGGCGCGCGCCGAGGCGACCAGCACCGCCGGGTCGCCGGCGCGGCGCTCCGCGACGACCTCCGGGATGTCGTGGCCGGTGACCTTGCGGACGGTCTCGATGACCTCGCGGACCGAGAAGCCGGCGCCGTTGCCCAGGTTGCAGATCAGGTGCTCGCCCGGGGTGGCGGCCGTCAGCGCGGCCAGGTGGGCCTCCGCCAGGTCGGCCACGTGGATGTAGTCGCGGATGCAGGTGCCGTCCGGCGTCGGGTAGTCCTCGCCGAACACCGAGATCGCCGCCCGCTCGCCCAGGGCCACCTGCAGCACCAGCGGGATCAGGTGCGTCTCGGGGTCGTGCCGCTCGCCGTACTGCCCGTAGGCGCCCGCGACGTTGAAGTAGCGCAGCGAGACCGCCGCCACGCCGTGCGCCGCGCACTCGCCGGCGATCATGTGGTCCACGGCCAGCTTGGACGCGCCGTAGGGGTTGGTGGGCCGGGTGGCCGACGCCTCCGTCAGCAGGCCCTCGGTGGGCTCGCCGTAGGTGGCCGCCGTCGAGGAGAAGACCAGCTTGCGCACGCCCGCCCCGCGCATGGCGTTCAGCAGGGCGAGGGTGCCGCCGACGTTGTTGTCCCAGTACTTCGCCGGGTTGGCGACGGACTCGCCGACCTGGGAGAACGCCGCGAAGTGCAGCACGGCGTCGTAGGAGGGGTCCAGGTACTGCGCGGCGTCCTGGATGCGGCCCTCGATGAACGCGGCCCCGGCCGGGACGCCCTCGCGGAAGCCGGTGGAGAGGTCGTCGAGGACGGTGACCTCGTGGCCGGCCTCCAGGAGGTGGGCCGCGACGACACTGCCGACGTAGCCGGCACCGCCGGTGACCATGTACTTGGAAGACGCCGTCGTCTTGCTCACTCGTCTGCTGCCTCTCACGGGGGAACGCACGCGCGATGCGTGCACTTGCCGCCCACTGGCATACCGGATTACGGCCCTCCGGGGAAATCGGCCCCCGCCCGCGGCAGCGCGGCCCGCTCCAGCAGGCCGGTCCGGGCGGCCAGGGCGGCCGCCTCCAGCCGGGAGCCCACGCCCAGTTTCATCAGCACCCGCTGCACGTGCGTGCGCGCCGTGCTCGGGGCGATCTCCATGCCCGCCGCGATCAGCCGGGTGTCCTCGCCCTCGGCGACCCGCACGAGCACCTCCACCTCGCGCGGGGTGAGCAGCCGCAGCAGCCGGCTGCCCTCGTCGTCCGGCTGGACCGCCGGGTTCAGCAGCTCCGCGAAGGCCCCCTGCAGCAGCTGCGGGGAGACCGCGGCCTCGCCCGCCCGCGCCTTGGCCAGGGCCCGCTCGACGCCCTCGATGCGCTCGTCCTGGCGTACGTACCCGGAGGCGCCCGCGGCGAAGGCGGCCGCGATCCCGCGCGGGCTCGGCACCGGGCCGAGCACGACCACCGCGATCTGCGGCCGCTCCCGCTTGATGCGGACGACCGGCTCGAAGACCCCCGGCTCGGCCGGGGTCGCCGTGCCGAGCAGGCAGACCTCCGGCGCCCGGCTGATGACCAGCTCGGCGGCGCCCGCGGCCGGCGCGGCGGCGGCGAGCACCCTGTGCCCGCGCAGCTTCAGGGCCGAGGCGAGCGCCTCGGCCAGCAGCCGGTGCTCGTCGACCACCATGACCCGTACGCCCATTGGGCTCCCACCCCCGACCCTTCTGCCCCGGCAAGCTACACGCTTGTTCGACGGTGCGCGGCGGATACCGCGCAGAAGCCCCCGGAAGGCGGACCTTCCGGGGGCTCCGGTGACCGTGGGACGGCCGGGGGACGGCCGGGGGCGGCCGCGGATCCGCTCGGGCTCAGCCGGCGGTCCAGGAGGCGAAGAGGTACTCCTGCTCGCCCGGCGAGTAGGGCTTCCTGACGTTCGTGCGCGCCATGAAGAGCTTGCCGTTGTGGTAGCGGATCTCGGAGTACTCCGGCGAGTAGGCCGTCTCGATGGCGCGGCTGGCCTTCTCCGCCGGGTTCTGCATCAGCAGGGTCTCCTTCATCGTCGTGCCGTCGATGGAGACGACCTGGCCGCCCTTGTCGTACGGGGGCACCTTGTAGGCGATGACGTTGGGCCCGTCCATGCGCAGCGGGAAGATGGTGTAGCGCTCGCCCGCGTCGGCCTTGACGTTGGTCTGCTTTCCGGTCTCCAGGTCGAAGGAGAGCAGCTCGTTGGTGCGGCCGGGGTAGCTGGGGTCGGCGCCCTGGTGCTCGATGGAGGGCACGTACACCTTGCCGTTGCCGACGACGATGTTGGTGCACTTCTCCACGTAGGTGATGCTGCACTTGCCGCCGAGGTTGCCGGAGGCAGTCGAGATGCGCGCCTTCAGCTCGCCCTTGGCGTCGATGACGAACAGGTCGCTGATGCCGGTGGCGTTCTTGGCGGTCTTGCCGACGTCGGCGGCGACGACCAGCGGCTTGGTGGAGATGATCGAGGCGTCCTCGATGCCCTCGGAGAGCTTGTACGAGGCGGTGACCGCGCCGGTCTTCGGGTCGAGGCTCTGTGCGAGGACGCTCTGGTTGCCGATGGATCCGCACTTGCGGATGACGGCGAGGGCCTCGCCGCCGGCGTAGCCCTCGTCGTGGCAGTTGTCGGCGTCGAGCTTCGGGGCCCACAGGGGCTTGCCGTCGGCGAGGTTCCAGGCGGCGCCGCCGCGCAGGCCCGCGGCGGCGACGGTCTGGCCGCTGAGGGTGACCTCTTCGAGGTCGGCGGGCTTGTCGCCGGTGGCGGTGCCCTTGGCGTTGCCCTGCCACAGGAGCTTGCCGGCGTTCAGGTCGATGACGCCGACCTCGGTGCACTGGGGGTACTTGTTCTCGGGGGTCGGCGCCGCCGCCCGGAACAGCACCGCGGTCTTGTTGTCGCTGACGTGCTTGGCCGCGCCGCAGATCTCGCCGGGGAAGGGCAGCTCCCACTTCTTGCCGCCGTCGACGAGGTTGTAGCCGACGACCTTGCCGATGTCGGACTTGGCGTAGACCGAGTCGGTCAGCCAGGAGCCGGGGACGGAGACGATGTCGTCGGGCGCCGGGCTCGGCTGGTTGTACAGCGGCTTGGCCTTGGTGCTGGCGGGCACCTTCTCGGAGCCGGCGCCGGCGGCGGGGCTGCTCGCGCCCGTGCTGCCGCCCTTGGCCTCCGGCTCGCTGCCGCCACCGCCGCCGTCGCCCGAGGCGTACCAGAGGCCGCCGGCGACGATCAGGACGACCGCGAGCGCGGCCGCACCGATGATCATCAGCTGGGTCTTCTTCTGGCTGCTGCCGCCGGCGCCGCCCGCGGGCGGGGCCGGCAGGGGCTGGGCGGCCTGCATCGGGGCGGTGGGCGCGCCGTACGGGCCCGGGGCGCCCTGCTGCGGGTAGCCGTAGCCCTGCGGCTGGGGGTAGCCGTACGCGGGCTGCGCCTGCTGCGGGACCGCGGGCCCGGCGGGCGCGGTCGGCGCGGCCGGCGGTACGGGCGGCTGCTGCGGGGCGGTCGGGGGCTGCTGCGGGGCGGCCGGCGGTACGGGCGGCTGCTGCGGGGCGGTCGGCGGCTGCTGCGGGGCGGCGGGCGGCGCCGGCGGCGGGGGCGGCGCGCCGAATCCGCCCGGCGGGGGATCCTGCGGCGCTCCGAAGCCGCCGGCGGGCGGCTGGTGGGGGGGCGGCGGGGTACTCATCGGTTGCTACTGCCTCTCGGTGGGCGGCTCGGTGGGCTCGTTCACTTGCCGAAGACCATCAGGAGCTTCTCGTCCGTGCCCCTGGCGAACAGGCGGGAGGCGGAGATGTAGAGGCGGCCGCCCACGTAGTCGATCTTCGGCTCGTAGAAGGTGCTCTCGATCGGAGAGGAGACGCCCGACGGGTTGCGCAGGAGCGCGGTGGGCTCGCCGCCGGCGGCGGGGTAGGCCACGACCTCGCCGCCCTGCCCGGCCGCGCCCTTGCGGTAGGCGATCAGCTGCCCGTTCTCGGCCTTGATCGGGGTCAGGGTGCGGCCCTCACCGGCCGGGGTGCGCCACTTGGCCTTGCCGGTGGCCAGATCGAAGGCGACGATCTCGTTGGCCTTGCCGGACTCCGCGACGGTCGGCATGTAGAGGGTGCCGCCGTCGACGACGGTGGACTCGCAGACCTCGACGGACCGGAAGAGGCCGTTGGTGCACTCGGTGGCGAAGCTGCCGTCGCCGCTGACGGTGGCGCGCTGCTTGCCGTCGGGTCCGAGGACCACGATGGAGCGCTCCTTCTTCTCCTGGTTGCCGACGTCGAGGACGACGGGGTCGAGCGAGTAGACGCCGCTCACCTTGTACGTGGCGGGGAGCTTGAAGGTCCAGGTCCGCTTGCCGGTGACCGGGTCGGCGTCGGAGACCTCGGAGCTGAGGTCCTCGTCGTAGCAGGTGTTGATGGAGATCATCCTGCCGTTGTGGGCGACGTAGGCGTCGGGCTTGCAGCCCTCGGCGTTCGCGCTGCCGAACAGCTTGTCGCCGGTGCTGACCTTGAAGGCGCTGGCGGTGCCGCTGCGGCTGACGGCGACGGTGTCGCCGGTGATGCCGAGGGTGGGGCTGGTCATGATGTCGAAGAGGCCCTCCTTGGGGACCTCCTTGGACCAGCCCTCCTTGCCCGCCTTGAGGTCGACCAGCCGCATCTGGTTGCAGGTGGCGGTGTCGGACTCGCCGTCCTTGTACATGACGACGGTCTTGGCGTCGGCGGTGGTCTGGCGGGTGACGGAGCAGATCGGGGCGGGGAAGGACAGGGCCCACTGCTGCTTGCCGTCGGCGGCCGCGTAGGCGGTGAGGCTCTTCCCCGTGCTCTTGACGACGGTGTCGCCGACGATCCACTGGCCCGCGGAGTCGACGCCCGCGCCGGGGCCGTCGATCTTGGCGGTCTTCAGCCACAGGACCTTGTCCTCGCCCTGCTTGCGGCCGGCGTTGAGGTCCTCGGAGTCCTTCGCGCCGTTGCCGCTGCCGTCGCCCTTGTCGGGGGAGGCGGAGGGCTTGCCGTCGGCGGGCGCGGAGCTCTGCGCGGCGGGCTTGCCGGGCCCGTCGGAGCCGCCGGAGCCGAACGCGAACCAGGCGCCGGCGCCGAGCACGAGCGCGCCGGCGACGGCGGCCGCCACGATGGCGGCCGTCTTCCGCTTCGGCGGCGCGCCCTGGCCGTGCGGAGCGCCGGGCGCGGTCCCGGGCGGCGGCGGATACCCGTACCCCACCTGCCCCATGGGCTGCGTCGGCGCCTGGGCGTAGGGGTTGGGGCCCTGCGGGGGCATGCCGTAACCGGGCTGCGGCGGGCCGGGCAGGTGGCCGTAACCGGAAGGTGCGGGCGGCTGGTTCGGCGGCTGGGGCGGCTCGGTCATCAGCGCGTACCTTCGGCGTGCGGGCGGTCGGGGGGATCACCTTTCTATCACTGCCGGCGGACGCGCAACGGGCCGGTCGCACCCCTGTTCCCAAGGGCGGACCGGCCCGTGACAGCGCCGTTATCAGGCCAGTTGGCCGCCCGCGGCGCGGGCGGATCCTAGGCCTCCTCGGCCAGCTCCAGCCAGCGCATCTCCAACTCGTCGCGGCCCGAGATGAGTTCGCGCAGCTCCGCGTCGAGCTTGGCCACCTTCTCGAAGTCGGTGGCGTTCTCGGCGATCTGGGCGTGCAGGTTCGTCTCGCGGTCGGCCATCTTGTTGAGCTGGCGCTCGATCTTCGCCAGCTCCTTCTTCGCGGCGCGCTGGTCGCCCGCCGACGCCGACTTGGCCGGGGCGGGGGCGGGCGCGGGCGCGGCCGCCTCGATCATCCTCTGGCGGCGCTCGAGGTACTCGTCGAGGCCGCGCGGCAGCATCCGCAGTGCCGCGTCGCCGAGCAGCGCCATCACCGTGTCGGTGGTGCGCTCGATGAAGAACCGGTCGTGGGAGATCACGATCATCGAGCCGGGCCAGCCGTCGAGGAGGTCCTCGAGCTGGGTGAGGGTCTCGATGTCGAGGTCGTTGGTGGGCTCGTCGAGGAACAGGACGTTGGGCTCGTCCATCAGCAGCCGCAGGATCTGCAGGCGGCGGCGCTCACCGCCGGAGAGGTCGCCGACGGGCGTCCACTGCTTCTCCTTGGTGAAGCCGAACTGCTCGCACAGCTGGCCGGCCGTCATCTCGCGGCCCTTGCCGAGGTCGACCCGGTCGCGTACGCGCTGCACGGCCTCCAGGACCCGCAGGGACGGGTCGAGTTCGCCGACCTCCTGGGAGAGGTACGCCAGCCTGACCGTCTTGCCGACGGTGACGGTGCCGGCGGCGGGCTGGACGTCGCCCTGGGTGCGGGCGGCCTCGGCGAGGGCCCGCAGCAGGGAGGTCTTGCCGGCGCCGTTGACACCGACGAGGCCGATGCGGTCACCGGGGCCCAGGTGCCAGGTGAGGTGCTTGAGCAGCGTCTTGGGGCCGGCCTGGACGGTGACGTCCTCGAGGTCGAAGACGGTCTTGCCGAGGCGGGCGTTGGCGAAGCGCATCAGCTCGGAGGTGTCGCGCGGCTCCGGCACGTCCGCGATGAGGGCGTTGGCGGCCTCGATGCGGAAGCGGGGCTTGGAGGTGCGGGCGGGCGCGCCGCGGCGCAGCCAGGCCAGCTCCTTGCGCATCAGGTTCTGGCGCTTGGCCTCCTCGGTGGCGGCGATCCGCTCCCGTTCGGCGCGGGCGAAGACGTAGTCGCTGTAGCCGCCCTCGTACTCGTAGACCGAGCCGCGCTGGACGTCCCACATGCGGGTGCAGACCTGGTCGAGGAACCAGCGGTCGTGGGTGACGCAGACCAGCGCGGAGCGGCGCTCCTGGAGGTGGCGGGCCAGCCAGGAGATGCCCTCGACGTCGAGGTGGTTGGTGGGCTCGTCGAGGACGATCAGGTCCTGGTCCTCGATGAGCAGCTTGGCGAGCGCGATGCGGCGGCGCTCCCCACCGGAGAGCGGGCCGATCACGGTGTCCAGGCCGAGGGTGAACCCGGGCAGGTCGAGGCCGCCGAACAGGCCGGTCAGGACGTCGCGGATCTTGGCGTTGCCGGCCCACTCGTGGTCGGCCATGTCGCGGATGATCTCGTGGCGGATCGTGGCGGCCGGGTCGAGGGAGTCGTGCTGGGTCAGGATGCCCATGCGCAGGCCGCCGCTCTGGGTGACCCGGCCGGAGTCGGGCTCCTCCAGGCGGGCGAGGATCCTGATGAGGGTGGTCTTGCCGTCGCCGTTGCGGCCGACGACACCGATCCGGTCCCCCTCGGACACGCCGAGGGAGATGCCGTCGAGCAGGGCACGGGTTCCGTACACCTTGCTGACTGCCTCGACATTGACCAGATTGACGGCCATCAGACGCGCTCCAGGGAAAGGGTGGGGATCAGCCCCTCAGCCTAACGCTCCGCGCCGAGCCGGATCGTTCCACCAACCACCAGCCGCCGAGTGCCATCGCGATCGCGGCGGGCGCGGTGACGGGCAGTGCGACGAGGGTGGCGGTGTGGCCGTCGAACAGGCCGCCGAGGCCGGTCATGGACAGGCCGAGGACGCCCAGCAGGCAGAGCGTGGTCCCGGCGGCGGCGCGGGGCCCGGAGCCGGGGGCGGCGGGGGCCGGCAGCGGAGACGGGGCCTCGAAGCGGCGGAACAGCGCGACGAGCAGCGCGGTGAGCACGGCCGCGAGGAGCAGCCGTACGGGCACCTGGGCCCACCAGGCGGCGGAGGCCGGCTCGGGCAGCCGGAGCCCGAGGGCGAGCTGGGCGGCGTACACGGCGAGCATGGCGGTCAGGTGCCAGAGGAAGGCGGTCATGGCGATGCCGTTGGCGGCGACGACGCCCCGCCACACGCGCGGCCGGGCCAGGAGGCGGCGGGCGGGGCCGGCGAGCAGCTGCACGGCGCCGACGAGCCACATGCCGTGGCAGAGCAGGGCGAGGGTCGGCGGGGCCATGTTGGACACCTTCTCGCCGGGCATACCGACCATGGACAGCGGGTACGGGCCGTACGCGACGAGGGCCACCGCGCCGGTGAGCCCGGCGGCGGCGAGGAGGGCGGGCCTGCGGATCCGGCCGTCGGCGCGGAGGAAGCCGAGCTGGTGCACGGCGAGCCAGACGAAGGCGAAGTCCAGGAACTCGACGTAGGGCACGCCGAGCCCGAACCGGAGGGCGTCGACGGCGGCGGCCGCCCCCGCGAGCAGCGCGAACGCGGCCCAGCCGAGGCGGCGGTGCAGCCTGAGCAGCGGCGGGGTGAAGGCCACCATGGCGAGGTAGATCCCGATGAACCACAGGGGCTGGGTGACCATCCGCAGGGCGGCCGCGGTGAGCCGCCCGTCGCCCCGGCCGGCGGCCTGCAGGGCGAGCGCCCCCGCGGTCCACACGAGCACGAACACGAGCGTGGGCCGCAGCAGCCGCCGCAGCCGGCCGCGCAGGAACGCGGCGTACACGGGGGCGCCGCCGCCCTTGCGCTCCAGTGACCGGTAGGACAGGGCGTGGGAGAACCCGCCGACGAAGAAGAACACGGGCATGACCTGCAGCCCCCAGGTCAGCACCTGCAGCCCGGGTACGACCGCGAGCAGGTTCCCTATCCCGTCGCCACTGACGGCGGCCATCAGCCAGTGCCCGAGCACGACGGTCCCGAGCGAGGCGACGCGCAGCAGGTCGACGTAGCGGTCGCGCGTGGCGGGCGTGGCCGCGGCCATCGCCCTGACGTTGTTCCCCATGGCTGCACCCTCCCGCCCCCGGCGGCGCGCCAACAGAGCGCACGTACTCACTCCGGCCTGGGTACGGGCCCCCGGGGGCGGGGCCGGGCCGCCCTGCGGGGCCGTCCCCTGCCCGCCCTTCCGCCGTTCCCCGGGCTCTGCCCGGACCCCTGCCCGGCTTGGCCGGCGTGTGAGGCGCGGGGGTGCGGGGGCGGCGCGGCCGGTCAGGAGTTGAGGACCGCCGCCACGATCGGGCCCGCCGCGTCGCCGCCGTGGCCGCCCGCTTCGACCATGGCGGCCGCGGCCACGTCGCCGCTGTACCCGGTGAACCAGCTGTCGGGGCTGCCGGCGCCGTCGACCTCGGCCGAGCCGGTCTTCGCACCCTTGTCGGAGCCGCGCACCCCGCTCATCACCTCCGCCGCCGTTCCGTTCGCGGCCGTCTGCCGCATCATCCGGACCAGCTGCTGCGCCACCGCCGGCTTCATCGGGCGCGCCGCCTGTGCGAGCGGCCGCCCGTCGAGGTCCGCGGGGACCAGCACCGGCTGCCGGAAGACGCCGGTGCGGGCCGTGGCCGTGATCGAGGCCACGTTCAGCGGGTTCATCGTGATCTGGCCCTGCCCGATGTACTCGGCGGCCGCCCCCGCGCCCGCGGCCTCGGGCACCTTGCCGTCGGCGGACCGGATGCCGGTCTTCCAGTCCAGCCCGATCCCGAAGACCTCCCGGGCCTCCTTCGACAGGGCCGCGTCGTCGTTCACGTCGTCGATCCGCTTGATGAAGGCGGTGTTGCAGGAGCGGGCGAAGGCCGTGGCGAACGGCGCGTTCCCGGGCAGGTCGAAGTGGTTGAGGTTGTGGAAGGAGCGCCCGCCCCAGGAGGCCTCCTTCGTGCACTGCGCCGGCTGGTCGGCCGACGCCCGGCCGCGGTCGATCAGCATCGCCGCCGTCACGATCTTCATGGTGGAGCCGGGGGCGCGAGCGCCCTCCATGGCCGCATTGAAACCGTCCTTGCGGTGGTTGGCGACGGCCAGGATGTGCCCGTTGCTCGGCTTGACCGCGACCACCGAGGCCTCGGGGTAGCGGGCGACGGCCTTCTCGGCGGCGGCCTGGACCTTCGCGTCCAAGGTGGTCTTCAGCGTGCTCGGCTCGCCCTCCGCCAGGGTCAGCAGCGTCCGCCTGGGGCCGCTCGTCACGGCCGGCTCGATCCACAGCTCGGCGCCGCCCTTGCCGCCCGCCTTGGCGCCGTACGTCTGGCGGAGCTGGTCGAGGACCGGCCCGAGCGAGGGGTACTTCTCGGCGGTGAGCTCCTCCCCGTTGCGGTCGACGGCCTTCACCGGCGGGGCGGCGGGCGCGCCCGCGCGCAGCTTCTCGTCCTTGCCGAGCTGCGGGTGGATCACCGACGGCTGCCAGTCGACCAGCGCCTTCCCGCTGGTCACGCCGCGTACGACGGTGAGCTGGGAGCTGTACGCGAGGGGCTTGGTCACCCCCTCGTACGTGATCTCGGCGGTCACCGTGAACGGAACGGTCGTCCCCGTCGGGGTGCCCGGCGTGATCACGGCCTTCGAGACGTGCGCCGCGGCCCGGTAGTCGGCCACGGCGCTCTGTGCGGCCTGGGTGTTGTTGGTGAGCTCGGCGGCCTCGCGGTCGTGGCCGGCGGCCCAGGCCGCGAGGAAGGCCTTGGCGGTGCGGGCGGCCTCCTCGTCGGTGACCGGCCCGCTGCCCTTGGCGGTCTTCACGGTGGTGCCGTCGGCGCCCGTGCGGCCGCCGTGCCCGCTGCCGGCGTCGTCGACCAGCGCGTACACCCCGTACCCGGCCCCGCCGACCATCGCGAGGAACACCCCGCCGACGATGGCGCCCTTGGCTGCCCCGTTCACGTACAGACCCTCCCCAGGATCCCCCCGATCTCTGAACGCGTTCAAAGATCTCCTGGAGCGGACCTTACGCGCCGTCCGCATGTAATGCACACGCTGTTCTCGGACAGAGGCGCGCGTGAGCGGGCGAAACGGTCTGCCGAATGACCGAAAAGCGACTACTGCACGGGGGACTCGGGATCCGGCAGCTCGTAGCCGCGCTCCCGCTCCACTTCCTCGACGCCATCGGCCGCGCTCAGGGCGGCCAGCGCCCCCTCGGGGACGGTGCCCACGGCGGTGCCGATGCCCCGCTGCTCGGACTCGACGATCATTCCGGCACGCCGGGCGGCCCCGACCGCCTCGTCGAAACGGTCCGGGTCGAGCGCGACGACGACCCTGACACGGGGGGTCTCATCGCTCACGGTGCGCGCATCGCCGGTCACATGCCCCATGTCGCCCTCCAGAAAGGTTCGCCATTCTCCTACCCCTAGGGTGCCTGCACCAGTCCCCGACCGGCATCCGACACCGGCAGGCCGAGGTGCTTGGCCCCCGAGCGCAACAGCGTCACGATCTGCGCGGCGGTCGCGTTCGGGTTCTGCTCCCAGAGCAGCGCGGTGACCCCGGCGACGTGGGGCGTGGCCATGCTGGTGCCGTTCAGGCGGCGGTATCCGCCGTTCGGCCAGGTGGACAGCACGCCGACGCCCGGCCCGGCCACGTCGACCTCGCCGCCGACCGGGTTGAGGCCGGCGCACGAGAACGGGGCGATGGTGAAGTCCGGTGCGACCGCGGCCACCGCGAGGATCGACGGGCAGTTCGCGGGCGTTCCCACCGGCTGGAGGTCCAGCGGGCGGAGGCTCTCGTTCCCCGCGGCCGCGACGATCACCTTGCCGTTGTTCAGGCAGCGGCGGGCGGCGCGCTCGTAGATGCGGGAGAAGCCGGCGCCGAGCGCCACCGCCCCGCCCAGCGACATCGAGATGACCCGGACCCCCTCCTGGGCCAGGGCCCAGTTGATGCCGTCGAGGATCATGCCGTCGCTTCCGCGGCCCTGGTTGCTCAGCACCTTGCCGGCGTAGATGTCGGCCTCGCACGCGACGCCGTAGCGCGGCCCGCTGCTCGGGTTCCTGGGGCCGCAGGCGGTCCCGGCGCAGTGGGTGCCGTGCCCGTGGCCGTCGTCGACCGCCTGTCCCGGGACGAAGGACGCCGACGCCTTCACCCGGCCCGCCAGGTCCGGGTGGGCCGCGTCGATGCCGGTGTCCAGGATCGCGACCCCGACGCCCCTGCCCGTGAGGGCCGTCTCGGTGGCCAGGACCGCCTGCAGCCCCCAGGTCGCCTGCGCCTCGCTCCACAGCGGACCGGCCGCGGCCCGCGCCCGTACCGGGCCGGCCTGACCGTTCCCGCGTACGCGCTCGACGAGGTCGGCCACGCCGTGCAGATAGCCCTCGAAGTACTCGACCGGGTGGGCCGCCGTCTCCTCCTTGTAGGCGTGCAGCACCCGCTCCGGCTCCGCGCCGACCAGGGCCCGGGTCGAGGCGACGGTGGCTTCCAGGGCCAGCCGCTGGTCGCCCTGGACGGCCTCCACGATGGCCACGCCCAGGGCGTCGAGCACCACGGTGCCGCCCTGTTCGAGCGCGGGGCCGGCGGAGTCTCCGGCCCGGACATGTTCGGCCACCGACACTCCGGCCCGGGACCGCAACGCATCGAGCCCTGCTTTGGGATCGTCCTGATCGAGCAGGACCAGGTATCTGCCCGTGTACTCGACGTCCTTGGCCACGTTTTCGTCGGCCATCGCGCTCGCGCCGTACCGGTCGTCCATGCCGTACCGGTCGTTCGCACCGTACTGGTCGCTCATGGTCTTCGTCCTCTGCTCGAGGCGGGCAGGCCGGACCTGCCCGGCGGATGGAGGGGAGGCAGAAGGGCAACCGCTCGGAGCGCGGGCCCCTTTCCACCGTTTTCGACCATAGGGACGGGGCATCCGCCGCGCCCGGGCTGCAGGCCATTCGGACCAGTACGCCGACGGGCCCGGCGCGCCTGCGCACGCCGGGCCCGTCGCCTCGCCCGCTACACCCAGCTGTCCAGCCACATGCGGCCGCGCCAGGAGTCCATCGGGATCGTCTGGCCCGTGTAGATCGGCCAGAAGTAGATGAAGTTCCAGATGATCAGCAGCACCAGCACGCCCGCCGCGATCGCGCCGAGCGCGCGTCTGCGCTCCGAGGAGCCCGCCGGGCCCAGCAGTGCGCCGATCATCATCGCCACCGCCAGGCACAGGTACGGGACGAACACCACCGCGTAGAAGTAGAAGATGGTCCGCTCCTGGTAGTTGAACCAGGGCAGCAGGCCCGCGCCCAGGGCGCACGCGATCGCACCCGCCCGCCAGTCGCGGCGGAAGAACCACCGCCACAGCACGTACAGCAGCGCGAAGCAGCCCGCCCACCACAGCAGCGGCGTGCCCAGCGCCAGCACCTCTCGGGCGCACTTGCCGGCCGCGGTCGCCGGGCAGCCGTCCGTGCCGGGCTCGGGGGACTCGTAGAAGTAGGAGACGGGCCGGCCAAGGACCAGCCAGCTCCACGGGTTCGACTCGTACGTGTGCCCGGAGGTCAGGCCGACGTGGAACTTGTAGACCTCGGTCTCGTAGTGCCACAGGCTGCGCAGCCACTCCGGCAGGAACGACAGCGAGCTGCCCCGGTCCTGCTTGGCGGCCCAGTCGCGGAAGTACCCGCCCCGGCCGTCGTCCGGGCTCAGGATCCAGCCCGTCCAGGAGGCCAGGTAGACCGCGATCGCCACCGGAACCGTCGAGACGAAGCCGGGCAGCGCGTCCCGGCGCAGCATCGCCGCGTACGGGGCGCCCGCGCCCGCGGTGCGCCGCGCGGCCGCGTCCCACAGCACCGTCAGCACGCCGAAGAAGGCCAGCGCGATGGCGCCGTTCCACTTCGTGCCGAAGGCCAGGCCCAGGCAGACGCCCGCCAGGATCCGGTACGGGCGCCAGCCCAGCCGCAGCGTCTCGGCGATCACCGCGTCCGGGCGGGTCCGCCCCTCGGCGTCCACGGGCAGGGCCGCCGCGAGCCGTGCCCGCGCCCGGTCCCGGTCGATCAGCAGCGAGCCGAAGGCGGCCAGCACGAAGAACATCAGCACCAGGTCGAGCAGGGCGGTGCGGCTCATCACCAGGTGCAGGCCGTCCACCGCGAGCAGCGCGCCCGCCAGGCAGCCCAGAAAGGTGGAGCGCAGCAGGCGGCGCCCGATCCGGCACAGCATCAGCACCGACAGCGTGCCGAGCACGGCCGTCATGAACCGCCAGCCGAACGGGTCGAAGCCGAACATCCACTCGCCGAGCCCGATGACCCACTTGCCGACCGGCGGGTGCACCACGTACCCGGGGTCGGCGGGGAGCGCGACGCCGTCCGGGTTGGCGAGGATCGCCTTGTCGATGTCCTTCGGCCAACTCGCCTCGTAGCCCTGGCGGATGGTGGCCCAGGCGTCCTTGGCGTAGTACGTCTCGTCGAATATCACGGCCTTCGGGCTGCCCAGGTGCACGAACCGCAGCACCCCGGCCACCAGCGCCACCGCTACCGGCCCCGCCCAGGCCATGACGCGCTGCCAGGTCCCGGCCGCGGAGGCGGGGATGCCGAGCGCCGTCCACAACTGCGCGGAGGGGCGGGCGTACGGGGGCACCAGGCGGGCGCGGACGTCGGGCCGCCGGGCGCCGGCGGGCGGCGCGTAGCCGAAGCCGCGCAGGCGGCGCAGCCAGGTGGACGGCTCTTCTTCGCGCCCCGCGAACGGTGCGGGCGGGGCCCCCGCGGGGCTGGGCGGCGGCGTCGCGGTACTGGTCACCGGGTCATCGTAGGGAACGCAGCTGTGCGAACCCCAGCGCCTGCCCCGGCGCCGAACCGGGCGCCGGGGCTCCGCGTCGGGGCTCGGCGTCGGACCCCACCGCCCGCCCACGTGCTGCGGACCGCCCGGGGACGCGGCGGCGGGACGGCTGAGAGGATGGACGGGTGACGACTGACCAGCCCGCCCCCTCCGCCCACTCCGCCCCCTCTGCCTCTTTCGGCTCCTCCGGCTCCGCCGCTTCCGCAGGCGTCCTCGTGCTCGCCGGCACCCCGATCGGCGACCTCGCCGACGCCCCGCCCCGGCTCGCCGCCGAGTTGGAGCGGGCCGACGTCGTCGCGGCCGAGGACACCCGGCGGCTGCGCCGGCTGACCCAGGGGCTCGGCGTGCACACCACCGGGCGCGTGGTGTCGTACTTCGAGGGCAACGAATCGGCCCGCACCCCGGAGCTGGTCGAGGCGCTGCGTGACGGCAAGCGCGTCCTGCTCGTCACCGACGCCGGCATGCCGTCCGTCTCCGACCCCGGCTACCGGCTCGTGGCCGCCGCCGTCGAGCAGGACATCAAGGTGACCGCCGTGCCGGGGCCCTCCGCGGTGCTGACCGCGCTGGCCCTGTCCGGGCTGCCCGTCGACCGGTTCTGCTTCGAGGGCTTCCTGCCGCGCAAGGCCGGCGAGCGCCTCGGCCGGCTGCGCGAGGTCGCGGCCGAGCGGCGCACGCTCGTCTACTTCGAGGCCCCGCACCGCCTCGACGACACCCTCGCCGCGATGGCCGAGGTGTTCGGCCCCGACCGGCGGGCGGCCGTCTGCCGCGAGCTGACCAAGACCTACGAGGAGGTCAGGCGCGGCGGGCTCGGAGAGCTGGCGGCCTGGGCCGCCGAGGGCGTGCGCGGCGAGATCACCATCGTGGTGGAGGGTGCCCCGGCCGCGGCGCCCGGCGATGTGGACGCCGAGGAACTGGTGCGCCGGGTGCGGGTGCGCGAGGAGGCCGGGGAGCGTCGAAAAGAAGCCATTGCGGCGGTCGCGGCCGAGGCCGGAGTACCCAAGCGGGAGGTGTTCGACGCCGTGGTGGCGGCAAAGAATGCGGCTGAAAAGATGCTGTAAGACGGTAAAGAGCTAACCTGAAAAGCAAAGCTCAGACCGCGCACCGGCTGCTTTGGGAATGAGTCGCCCAAAGACCGTCCAACAGTAGACAGGGCCTGATGCGCTCCTGCCCGCAGAGGCGTCCACTGGCAATGGCACCAGTGGAACAAGAGGAGCTGGCATGAGTGAGATCGCAGACACCTCGGCACCCGTCCCCGCTTCCGCAGTACCCGCCGTCACCACCACACCCGGGGTGGAGATCGTGCACGAGGCCTACTCCTTCGCGTGCATGAAGTGCGGGTACTCCTGGGAGCAGGGCTACGAGATCGAGCACCACATCGACGGCAAGGGCCAGCCCTTCATCATGTACAAGGCCGGCGGCGAGCGCGTGCCGTCGCCGCTGTCGAACCCGACCTGCCACAACTGCGGCGGGCACGTGGTGCGGATCATGCGCGAGGGCCAGGTCTCCTCGGTACTGGGCATGATCGACAAGCTCTACCACCACCGCATCGCCCCCGGGATCGCCGGCCCCGTACCGGCCGGGGCGAACGAGCCGCGGACGCCCAGGCAGCGCAGGACCCCGCTGCACGACGCCCCCGGACCCGTCCCCGTGGACGCGGAGGAGGAGCGCAGGGGTCCGCTCGCACGCCTGCTGCGGTGGCTGCGCCGGTCATAAGATCGGCCGTATGAGCGCTCCCTCGAAGGCCCCCCGGAACGACCGGAAAGACCGGAACGACCGGGACACCCCGCCGCCGCTGCCCGAACCCCTCCGGGTGGCGGTGGCCGACTCGCACACCCACCTGGACATGCAGTCCGGCACCGTCGAGGAGGGCCTGGCCAAGGCCGCCTCGGTCGGCGTGACCACCGTCGTCCAGGTGGGCTGCGACGTGAAGGGGTCCCGCTGGGCCGCCGAGACCGCCGCCGCGTACGACAACGTCCACGCGGCGGTGGCCCTCCACCCGAACGAGGCCCCCCGCATCGTCCACGGGGACCCCGACGGCTGGTCCCGGCAGGGCGCCCGGGCCGGCGGCGGCCAGGCCGCGCTCGACGACGCGCTCGCCGAGATCGAGGCGCTCGCCGCCCTCGGCCACGTCAAGGCCGTCGGCGAGACCGGCCTCGACCACTTCCGCACCGGGCCCGAGGGGATGGCGGCGCAGGAGCGTTCCTTCCGCGCCCACATCGAGATCGCCAAGCGGCAGGGCAAGGCACTCGTCATCCACGACCGCGACGCCCACGCCGACGTCCTGCGCATCCTGCGCGAGGAGGGCGCGCCCGAGCGGACGGTGTTCCACTGCTACTC
Source organism: Streptomyces sp. NPDC046876 (assembly GCF_040645035.1). NCBI lineage: Bacteria > Bacillati > Actinomycetota > Actinomycetes > Kitasatosporales > Streptomycetaceae > Streptomyces > Streptomyces sp. NPDC046876. Next base: position 86,656 of record NZ_JBEYXK010000005.1, read on the forward strand.
CGGGGACGCCGACATGGCCCGCGAGTGCGCCGCCGCCGGCTACTACCTCTCCTTCGCCGGGACCGTCACCTTCAAGAACGCCCAGCCGCTGCGCGACGCCCTCGCCGTCGCCCCGCTGGAGCTGGTCCTCGTCGAGACCGACGCCCCGTACCTCACCCCTGCGCCGTACCGCGGACGGCCGAACGCGCCGTACCTCATTCCGCTGACGGTACGGGCCATGGCCGCGGTCCGCGGGATCGACGAGGACGCGATGGCCACCGCCCTGGCGGCGAACACGGCGCGGGCCTTCGACTACTGATCCGGGGTGCCCGCCCGCGCCCGCGTCCGACACGCTGGGTGACGGCCCGGCTTTGGTGAGTGACGGAGCCTCCGCTAGGGTGCCGTGCCCGAACCGAAGCCGGGCCCGGAGCAGTGGAGCGAGCGTCGTGAGCGAGAGTCCTTACCCCGGGCCCTACGGGGCCGACCCCGACCCCCGCCTGCCCTCCTGGCCGCCGGCCGGGTACGAAGCCGCGCCCGCGGGCCCGGCGCCGGAGCCCTACCCGGATTACGCCGGGGTGGCCGCGGGACCCGGGGCGGCGGCGGAGCCGTACCCGGCCCACGCGCCGGGCCCGCCGCCCGCCGGGGCGGCCGCCGACCCGTACCCGGGCTTCGGGCCGCCCGCGCGGGACGGGGCAGCGGACTCGGGGCCGACCGCGGACCTCGGGCCGACCGCGGGCCCGTACCCCTGTGCGTACGCGGAGGCCGGCGGGAGTACGGGCCTGCTCCCGGACCCCCTCGCCGCCGCAGCGGGCCACACCGCCGGCCCGTCGACCGCCGGGGCGGAGGGCGGTGCGGAGCCCGGTGTGCCCGCCCCCCGCGCGCCCGGGGAGCGGCGGGCGGGCCGCCGGCGCCGCGCAGCCGAGCCCGCGGCCGCACCCGACCCGGGCGCGGGCCCCGGCCGGCGGGCCCGGTCACGCACCGGCTCCCAGGAGGAGCACACCGGGGCCGAGGCCGCGGGCCGGCGGGCCCGGGGCCGTACTGCGCCCGGCGCGGAGGCCCCCGAGGCCGAGGCCCCCGGGCGGCGGGGCCGAACCGGCCGGCAGGACGGCCTGCCCGGAGGTGAGACCGCGGGGCGGCGGCGAAGCGGCGGCCCGCAGCAGGAGCCGCCGGAAGACGGGGCGGCGGGACGGCGGGCGGCCCGGGGCCGTACCGCGCCCCGCGAGGAGGCCCACGAGGCCGAGGCGGCCGGGCGCCGGGGGCGGGCTGCGCCGCGGGAGGAACCGTACGGGGGCGAGGCGGCGGGCCCGGGCCGTCGGCGCCGCCCGGTCCCGGATCCGGCGGGCCCCGCCGGGACGGGACCGGGACCGGGCGCAGCAGGCGCCGCCGCCGCGGCGACGGCCGCAGTGCCGGCCGCCCGCGCAGCCTCCGCGGGCCCCGGCGGCGGCCCGGACACCCTGACCGCCCCCGGCCCGCTGCCCGGCACCGGGCGTCGGCGCCGCACCGCCGGGGCCCCCGCCCCCGCCGGAGGCCAAGGGCGCGACCACTGGCGGCGGCTCGTCCCGCAGGCCCTCGTCGTCGCGTTCCTCGCCGGCGGCACCACCGCCTTCGTCGCCGCCGACAAATCCGTACGCCTCACCGTGGACGGCGAGTCCCGGACCCTGCACACCTTCGCCGGCGACGTCGGCGAACTCCTCGCCGCCGAAGGCCTCGGCGTCGGCGCCCACGACCTCGTCGCGCCCGCCCGCGGCGCCGCCCTCGACGACGGGGACGAGGTCGTCGTCCGCTACGGCCGCCCCCTGCGCCTCACCCTCGACGGGCAGAGCCGCCAGGTGTGGACCACCGCCCGCACCGTCGAGGGCGCCCTGCGCCAGTTCGGCATCCGCGTCGAAGGCGCCTACCTGTCCGCGCTGCGCACCGCGCCCGTCCCCCGCAGCGGCCTCGACCTCGCCGTCCGCACCGAGCGCAGCGTCACCTTCATGGCCGACGGCGGCGAGACCACCATCCGCACCAACGCCGCCACCGTGCAGGAGGCCCTCGGCCAGGCCGGCCTGACCCTCCAGGGCGAGGACACCACCTCCGTCCCGCCCGACTCCTTCCCGCGCGACGGACAGACCGTCACCGTCCTGCGCATCAGCGGCACCCGCGAGGTCCGCGAGGAGCGCATCCCGTACGCCACCGAGCGCGTCGAGGACGACACCCTGTTCGCCGGGACCGAGGTCGTCGAGCGGCCCGGCCGGCCCGGCGCCCGCCGCGTCGTGTACGCCCTGCGCACCGTCAACGGCGTCCGGCAGAAGCCCCGCCGGGTCGCGGAGGACGTCGTCCGCGAACCCGTCACCCAGCTCGTCAGGGTCGGCACCAAGCCGCTGCCGGCCTCCGTCGCCGGCGCCGACGGCCTGGACTGGGCGGCGCTCGCCCAGTGCGAGTCCGGTGGCCGGGCCCACGCCACCGACGCGTCCGGGACGTACGGCGGCCTCTACCAGTTCGACGTACGCACCTGGCAGGCCCTCGGCGGCAGCGGCCGCCCGCAGGACGCAACCGGCGCGGAGCAGACGTTCCGGGCGAAGAAGCTCTACGTGCAGCGGGGGGCGAGTCCGTGGCCGCACTGCGGCCGTAGGCTTTACCGGTGAGCACCGCAGAGCAGCAGCCCGACAAAAACCCCGACGCCCTCCTCGGCGCGGCCGACATCCGCGAACTGGCCGCGGCCCTCGGCGTGCGCCCGACGAAGCAGAAGGGCCAGAACTTCGTCATCGACGCCAACACCGTGCGCCGCATCGTGCGCACCGCCGAGGTCCGGCCCGACGACGTGGTCGTCGAGGTCGGGCCGGGGCTCGGCTCGCTGACGCTCGCGCTGCTGGAGGCCGCCGACCGGGTCACCGCCGTCGAGATCGACGACGTCCTCGCCGCGGCCCTGCCCGCCACCATCGAGGCGCGGATGCCGGAGCGCAAGGACCGCTTCGCGCTGGTGCACTCCGACGCGATGCTCGTGGAGGAGCTGCCGGGCCCGGCGCCGACCGCGCTGGTCGCGAACCTCCCGTACAACGTGGCCGTGCCGGTGCTGCTGACGATGCTCGACCGCTTCCCGAGCATCGAGCGCACGCTCGTGATGGTGCAGGCCGAGGTCGCCGACCGGCTGGCCGCCAGGCCCGGCAACAAGGTGTACGGGGTGCCGTCGGTCAAGGCGAACTGGTACGCGGACGTGAAGCGGGCCGGTGCCATCGGGCGCAACGTCTTCTGGCCCGCCCCGAACGTCGACTCGGGCCTGGTCTCCCTGGTCCGCCGCACCGAGCCGATCAAGACCACCGCCTCCAAGTCCGAGGTCTTCGCCGTCGTCGACGCGGCCTTCGCACAGCGGCGCAAGACGCTGCGCGCCGCGCTGGCCGGCTGGGCCGGGTCCGCGGCCGGCGCCGAGGCGGCGCTCGTCGCCGCCGGCATCTCGCCGCAGGCGCGCGGCGAGTCCCTGACGGTGGAGGAGTTCGCCGCGATCGCCGAGCACAAGCCGGCCGCGGAAAGGCCGGCGCTGTGAGCGCGGGCGTGCGCACGGGCGGTGTGACCGTACGCGTCCCCGCGAAGGTGAACGTGCAGCTGGCGGTGGGTGCGGCCCGGCCCGACGGCTTCCACGACCTGGCCAACGTGTTCCTCGCCGTGTCGCTGTACGACGAGGTGACCGTCACCCCGGCCGACGAACTGACGGTGACCTGCACCGGGCCCGACGCGGACCAAGTCCCGCTGGACCGTACGAACCTGGCCGCCCGGGCGGCGCAGACCCTGGCGGCCCGGCACGGCCTGTCCGACGCGGTCCACATCCACATCGCGAAGAAGATCCCCGTCGCCGGCGGGATGGCCGGCGGCAGCGCGGACGGGGCCGGGGCGCTGCTGGCCTGCGACCTCCTGTGGGGCCTGAACAGCCCTGTGCAGGACCTCTTGGACATCTGCGCGGAGCTCGGCAGCGACGTGCCGTTCAGCCTGCTCGGCGGGGCGGCGCTCGGCACGGGGCGCGGCGAGCTGCTGACCCCCGTCGACGCCGGCACCTTCCACTGGGTGTTCGCGGTCGCCGACGGCGGGCTGTCCACGCCGGCCGTGTTCCGCGAGTTCGACCGGCTGGCCGAGGGGCGGGACGTCCCGGCCCCCGAGGCCTCGCCGGCCCTGCTGGCCGCCCTCGCGGCGGGCGACCCGGACGCGCTGGCCGCCGCCCTGGCCAACGACCTCCAGCCGGCCGCCCTGTCGCTGCGGCCGCAGCTGGCGGCGACGCTGGCCGCGGGCACCGGGGCGGGCGCCCTCGCCGGACTCGTCTCCGGCTCCGGCCCGACGACGGCGTTCCTGGTCCGCGACGAGGAGGCCGCCGCCAAGGTGGCCGCCGCCCTGGAAGCCTCGGGCACCTGCCGCACCACCCGCACGGCCACGTCCCCGTCCCCCGGCGCCACCCGCCTCACGGGGCCGCACCCGGGCTAGGCTGCGGCCGCCCGCAGCGCCTCAAACGCCGGCGGGGCTGGATGTGCAGCCCCGCCGGCGCGCGGTACCGCTCCGGTTCCCGCAGGCCCGACCCGACGGAACGTCCGCTGCCCGATGCGGCGCCGCTTCCGGGGGAGCCGCCCCCGCACCCCCGCGCCTCAAACGCCGGCAGGGCTGAAAGACCCGGGCGCTCCGCGCCCGGTGCGCTCAAACGCCGCGCGGGCTGGATTGTGCCGCTGCGCGCCGATTCCAGCCCGCCGACACCATCCATCGCCGCCGACCCCATCCAGCCCCGCCGGCACCATCCAGCCTCGCCGGCGTTTGAGGCGCGAGGTCCTAGGCGGAGCCCCGATCTTTGAGCCGCGCCAGCGCTTGAGGCGCGAGGTCCTAGGCGGAGCCCCGACCTTCCAGCCCCGCCGGCGCTTGAGGCACGGGGCCCGGGGCAGAGCCCCGACCTCCAGCCCCCGCCGGCACTATCCAGCCCCGCCGGCGTTTGAGGCGCGGGGGCCGGGGCGGAGCCCCAGTCTTTGAGCCGCGCCGGCGTTTGAGGCGCGGGGGCCGGGCGGAGTCCGGGGAACGGGGGAAGGGCGGGTAGGGGAACGGGCCCGCCGGGCAGCCCCGCGCGGGCACGGCTTCGGCCCGCGGCTCCCCCTCCCCCCGCTCCCTCAAAGGCAGGTGCGCAGGGCGCGGACCAGCGACTGGGCCCGCGGGTCGGCGGTGACCGACTTGGCGTGGGCGTTGGTGACGTAGCCGAAGCCGACCCCCGCCTCCGGGTCCGCGAAGGCCAGGGAACCGCCCCGCCCCGGGTGCCCGAAGGACGCCGGGGACAGCAGCGGCGAGGCCGGGCTGTGCAGCATGTATCCCGGCCCGAAGCGGGTGTGGACGACCAGCACCCGGTCCGGCCCGGCCGACAGCTCGGTACCCGCCAGGGCGGCGGTCTCGGCCGTGAACAGCCGGGCCCCGTCCTCGGTGTCGCCGAGCAGCGCCGCGTACAGGCCGGCCAGGCCCCGGGCGGTGCCGATGCCGGCCGAGGCCGGGAGTTCGGCGGCCCGGAACTCCGGGTCGTTCTCGTCGGCGAGCGGGCTGATCGCGGCAAAGGCGCGCCGGGTCAGCGACTCCGGATCCGCCCAGGCCTCCGAAACGTTTCTGCGGGGCCGCGTCCGCAGCCCGGCGGCCGGCTCCGGCGCCTCCACCGGCCCGACCCGGCCCACGCGGCCCGCGTCCGCCACGGCCTGCGGCAGCCCGATCCAGAAGTCCAGCCCCCGCGGCCCGGTGACCTCCTGCGCGAGCCACTGCCCCAGCGAGGCACCGGTGACCCGCAGCACCAGCTCCGACAGCAGCCAGCTGAAGGTCTGCGCGTGGTAGCCGTGCGCGGTGCCCGGCTCCCAGAACGCCTGCTGCCCGGCGACCGCCCGCGCCCCCGACAGCCCGTCCACCGCCTCGGCCAGGGTCAGCGGCACGTCCAGCGCCGGCACGCCCGCCCGGTGCGCGAGCAGGTCCCGCACCAGGGCCCGTTCCTTGCCGCCCGTCTTGAACTCCGGCCAGTACTCCGCCACCGGCGCATCCAGGTCCAGCAGCCCCCGCTGGTGCAGCAGCAGCGGTACGACGGCGGCCACGCCCTTGGTGGCCGAGCGGACCACCTGGGCCGTGTCGGCCGCCCACGGCGGGGAGTCCCCGCCGCCGTCGACGTCCCGCGGGCCCGCCCACAGGTCCACCACCCGCCGGCCGTCCCGGTACACGGCCACCGCCGCGCCCCGGTCGCCGAGTACCTCGAAATTGCGCACGAAGGCGTCCCGGACGGGCTCGAAGCCCTCCGCCACCTGACCCTGGATGTTCACGAGGGGTGCAACCACGCCCGGCCCGTGGTTATGCCACGGACACCGAGCGCGGGTCGAAGCCGAAGGGCAGCTCCAGCCGGTGGGCCCGCATCAGCTCCTCGTCGCACAGCAGGTCCTGGGTGCGCCCGTCGGCCGCGATGACGCCCTCGCTGAGCACCACCGACCGCGGGCACAGCTCCAGTGCGTACGGCAGGTCGTGCGTGACCATCAGCACGGTCACGTCCAGCGAGCGCAGGATGTCGGCGAGCTCGCGCCGCGAGGCCGGGTCCAGGTTGGAGGAGGGCTCGTCGAGGACGAGGATCTCCGGCCGCATGGCGAGGACGGTCGCGACCGCCACGCGCCGGCGCTGCCCGAACGACAGGTGGTGCGGGGGCCGGTCGGCGAAGCCGGCCATCCCGACCAGTTCCAGGGCCTCGGCGACCCGCTCCTCGAGCTCGGCGCCGCGCAGCCCGGCCGCGGCCGGGCCGAAGGCGACGTCCTCCCGGACGGTGGGCATGAACAGCTGGTCGTCGGGGTCCTGGAAGACGATGCCGACCCGGCGCCGGATCTCGGCGAGGTTCCGCTTCTCCACGGGCAGGCCGGCGACCGCCACGGTGCCGACGCCGCCGCCGAGGATGCCGTTCAGGTGCAGCACCAGCGTGGTCTTGCCGGCGCCGTTGGGCCCGAGCAGGGCCACCCGCTCGCCGCGCCCGACGGCCAGGTCCACGCCGAAGAGGGCCTGGTGGCCGTCCGGGTAGGCGTAGGCGAGGCCGGAGACCTCCAGGGAAGGCGCAGGGGAAGGGGAGTCGACAGGTGCGGTCACAGCATCCATCCGATCAGACAGACGGCGAGCGCCGTCGCCGGGAGTGCGGCCGACTGCGCCCACTGGGCGCGGGTGGCCGCGATGTCGTCGATGACCGGCATCGAGCCGGTGTAGCCGCGGCTGACCATCGCGAGGTGGACCCGCTCGCCGCGCTCGTACGAGCGGATGAACAGGGCCCCGGCGGTCTTGGCCAGGACGCCCCAGTGCCGGATGCCTCGGGCCTCGAAGCCGCGCGAGCGCCGGGCGATGGACATCCGGCGCAGCTCGTCGGTGATGACGTCGCCGTAGCGGATCATGAAGGAGGCGATCTGGACGAGCAGCGGCGGCAGTTTCAGCCGCTGGAGCCCGAGCAACAGCGCCCGCAGCTCGGTGGTCGAGGCGAGCAGGACGGAGGCGGCGACGCCGAGCGTGCCCTTGGCGAGGACGTTCCAGGCGCCCCAGAGGCCGGAGACGCTCAGCGACATGCCGAGGACCTCGGTCCGCTCGCCCTGCGCCACGAACGGCATGAGCACGGCGAACAGGACGAACGGGACCTCGATCAGCAGTCGGCGCAGCAGGAGGCCCGCCGGGATCCGGGCGAGGGCCGTGACCGCCGCGACGAGGACGGCGTACACGCCGAAGGCCCACACCGCCTCGCGCGGGGTGGACACGACGACCACGACGAACGCGAAGGCCGCGGCGAGCTTGCAGTGCGGCGGCAGCGCGTGGACGGGCGAGTGCCCGTGCCGGTAGAGCTTGTGGGCGTGGCCTGCTCCCACGTCAGCGGACCGAGGGGGCGGCTGCGGGGGCGGATGCGGGGACGTCGGTGCGGCGGCGGCGCACGGTCCAGAAGACGCCCGTGCCGACGGCGACGGTCGCGCCGACGCCGATGACGCCGGCGAGGCCGCCGGAGAGGCGGGCGTCGTCGACGTCCTTGACGCCGTAGTCGGCGAGCGGGGAGCCGGCGGCGGCGTGCTCGCGCACGTTCTGGTCGATGCCCTGGTCGGCGGCGACCTTCTCCAGGCCGTCGGGGCTGGCGGAGGCGTAGAAGGAGACGAAGCCTGCCAGGACGAGGGCGGTGACCAGGCCGGTGGCCCACACCTTCCGGGTGGAGCGGGCGGCGGCGGGTACGGGAGCGGACGCCGGGGCCGGGGCGTCGACGAGCTCGCCGCCGACGCGCAGCTTCAGCGGCGCGCTCAGCCCGCGCGCCCCGTGCACCAGGTCCGGCCGGACGGCCAGTACGGCGCCCACGGTGGCGGCGGTGATGGCGGCCTCGCCGAGGCCGATGAGCACGTGCACGCCGACCATGGCGGTGAACACCTTGCCGATCGGCACGTCGGTGGTGCCGCCGAAGGCGTAGAGGAGGGTGAAGGCGCCGGCCGCGGCGGGCACGGACAGCAGGGCTCCCGCGAAGGCGGCGGCGGTGACGGAGCGGCGGGTGCGGGGCAGGAGCTTCACCAGGCCGCGGAAGACGGCGTAGGCGACGACCACGGTGACCACGGCCATGTTGGTGATGTTCACGCCGAGGGCGGTCAGGCCGCCGTCGGCGAAGAGCACGCCCTGCATGAGCAGCACGACGGAGACGCAGAGCACGCCGGTGTACGGGCCGACGAGCATGGCCGCGAGGGCGCCGCCCAGCAGGTGTCCGCTGGTGCCGGCGGCGACGGGGAAGTTCAGCATCTGGACGGCGAAGATGAAGGCGGCGACGAGGCCGGCGAGCGGCGCGGTGCGCTCGTCGAGCTCCCGGCGGGCGCCGCGCAGGCTGACGGCGACCGCGGTGGCGGCCACGGCGCCTGCGGCGACGGAGACGGGGGCGTCGATGAATCCATCGGGCACGTGCATGAGCTGGCTCCGCTTCCTGCGGTCCTTGAACGTACAAAATCTTTAACCGTTCAAGAATACGGCTCACTTGCAAACGATTGGCAAGAGCGGCCGCGCCACAAACACCAGCGCGCGATTTCGTGGGAATGTGCGAGGCTGAGGGCAATACGGACTCATATGTCCCGATGAGAGGGAGCTTGTCGATGTCAGCCACCGCCGAGGATCCCCCGACCACCGCCACCGCGACCACGACCACCGCCGACAGGGCCACCGCGACCGCCACTGCGACCGCCACCGCGATCGCGGCCGCCGTCGAGGAGCGCGTCATCGCCCGCGTCGTCACGGACGATCCGCTCTACCGGAAGATCCCCGTCGCCCTGCGCTTCGCCGCCGCCGAGCCGCTGGCCGTGCGCATCGTCTTCCCCGCCGGGCTCTCCCCCGAGGGCACCGACAACGAGTGGGTCTTCCCGCGGGCCCTGCTCGAGGCCGGCCTGCAGGCCCCGAGCGGCACCGGCGACGTGCGCGTGTGGCCCTGCGGCCGCGCGCAGGCGGTGGTCGAGTTCCACTCGCCCGAGGGGGTCGCGGTCATCCAGTTCGACAGCGCCGCCCTGCGCCGCTTCCTGCGCCGCGCGTACGCCGCCGCCACCCGGCCGGCCTAACGGGACCGGCCCCGCACCCGGGATCCGGGTGCGGGGCCGGTCGTACGCACACCCGTGCGCGTACGGACAGGGCGTGCGGGTCAGGCGCTGACCAGCTCCCGGTCCTTGTCGGGGCCGTGGTCCCGGGCGGAGCCGCCCCCGGACTCCAGGTGCCGGCGCAGGCTCTCGCCCTCGACGTCCACGTTCGGCAGGAGCCGGTCCAGCCAGCGCGGCAGCCACCAGGCCTTGTGGCCGAGCAGGGCGAGCACCGCCGGGACGATGGTCATGCGGACGATGAAGGCGTCGAAGAAGACGGCGACGGCCAGGCCGAAGCCGATCATCTTCACCATCTGCTCGCTCGCGCCGATGAAGCCGGCGAACACCGCGATCATGATGACGGCGGCGGCCACGACCACGCGGGCGCTGTACTGGAAGCCGGTCACGACGGCCTGGCCCGGGCGCTCGCCGTGGACGTACGCCTCGCGCATCCGGGTGACGAGGAAGACCTCGTAGTCCATGGCCAGGCCGAAGACGACGCCCACCATGAAGATCGGCATCATGCTCATGATCGGGCCGGTCTGCTCCACCCCGAAGAGCGAGCCGAGCCAGCCCCACTGGAAGACCGCGACGACCGCGCCGAGGGCCGCGACGACCGACAGCAGGAAGCCGAGGGCCGCCTTGAGGGGGACCAGGACCGAGCGGAAGACCAGCATCAGCAGCAGGAACGCGAGGCCGACGACGAGCCCGAGGTAGGGCAGCAGCGCGTCGTTCATCTTCTGCGAGAAGTCGATGTTCATCGCGGTGGCACCGGTGACGAGGACCCCGTCCGGGCTGCCCCCGCGGATCTCGTGGACCAGCGCCTCGGTCTCCGCGGAGGACGGGCGGTCCTTCGGGATCACCGTGATGATCGCGGCGTCGCCGTCCTTGTTGGGGGTCGGCGGGGTGACCACGGCCACGCCCTGGAGGCCCTTGATCCGCGCCTCGGTCTGGTCGGCGAGCTTCTTGTCGCCGTCGACGACCACGAGCAGCGGGCCGTTGAAGCCGGGGCCGAAGCCCTCCGAGAGCAGGTCGTACGCCTTGCGCTGGGTGGTGGAGACCGGCTGGGCGCCGTCGTCGGGCAGGCCCATCTCCAGCTTGCCCGCCGGGACGGCGAGCGCGCCGAGGCCGATCACGCCGGCGAGGAGCACGATCACCGGGCGGCGCAGCACGAAGCGGGCCCAGCGGGTGCCGCCGTTGGCCTTGGGCTCGGCGCCGGCCGGGCGGCCCTTGCCGAACAGCTTGCTCTTGGTGCCGGCGGGCAGCACCTTCTTGCCGGCGAAGCCCAGGATGGAGGGGACGAGCGTCAGGGCGACGAGGACGGCGATGACCACGGTGCCCGCGGCGGCGACGCCCATCTTGGTCAGCATCGGGATGTTGACGACGGCCAGGCCCACCAGGGCGATGACCACGGTCAGGCCGGCGAAGACGACGGCGGAGCCGGCGGTTCCGACGGCCCGGCCCGCGGCCTCGTCCCGCTCGCGGCCCTCGGCGAGCTCCACGCGGTAGCGGGAGACGATGAAGAGGGCGTAGTCGATGCCGACCGCGAGGCCGATCATCATCGCGAGGGTGGAGGTGGTGGAGCCGAGGTCGAGCACGTTGGCGAGCGCGGTGATGCTGGAGACGCCGATGCCGACGCCGATCAGCGCGGTCAGCAGCGGCAGCCCGGCCGCGACCAGCGAGCCGAAGGTGATGACCAGCACGATCGCGGCGATCACGATGCCGATGATCTCGCCCGAGCCCTGCTCGGGCGCGGTCATCAGGGCGTCGCCGCCGATCTCGACGGTCAGCCCGGCGGCCTTGGCGGCGGTGCCGGACTCCTTGAGCGCGTCGCGCGTGTCGTCCTTCAGCTCCATGCCGCTGACGGTGTACTTCACGCTGACGTACGCGGTGGAGCCGTCCTGGCTGACGGCCTGCACCTGGAAGGGGTCGGTGACCGAGGCGACCTGGGCCTTGCCCTCGCCGTCCTTGATACCGGAGACGATCTTCTCGACCTGGTCCTTGTTGGCCTGGTCGGTGATCTTCGCGCCCTGCGGCGCCTTGATGACGATGCGCGCGGAGGCGCCGTCGGCGGACATGCCCGGGAACTTCTCGTCCAGCACGTCGAAGGCCTTCTGGGCCTCCGTACCGGGCATGGAGAACGAGCCGGAGGTGGGCGCGCCCGCCGACGCCGCGCCGAAGCCGGCGGCGAAGAGCAGCGCCACCCATATGAGGGCGACGAGGCCGCGGCGCCGGAAGGCGCCCCTGCCGAGTCTGTAGAGGAAGGTGGCCACGGAGGCGGTTCTCCCGTTCAGGTCGTGGTGGATCCGTCGTGGATGGGACGGATCAGGGCGTGGAGAGCCGGCCCGACGACGAGAGCGGCGTGTCAGGAGCAGCAGGGCGGTGCGCTGTACGGGTTGTTCAGACGCCGAGGGCGGGGAAGACCACGGCGTCGATGAACTGGCCGAGGAAGGTCCGGTCGACGGACCGGTCCTCGATCAGCGGGAGCGAGATGAACGCCCCGATGAGCATGTGCGGTACGAACGGAAGGGCCGGGCAGTCGGGGGCGATCTCCCCCCGGTCGACGGCTCGCCGCAGCATCACCTGGAGTCCGGTGATCTCCGGGTCGACCAGCAGGTCCCGCAGCGCCTTGTGGAGCTCCGGGCTCTCGTGGACGGCGTGGGCCAGACCCCGCATCAGGGCGGTGTCCTTCGCCATCTGCGCGTCGTCGGAGCGCTGGACCATCAGCCCGAAGTCCCCGCGCAGGCTGCCCGTGTCGATCTCCGCGAGGGAGACCGGCTGGGTGCACCGCAGGGCCTTGGCGACCAGTTCGGCCTTGCTCCCCCACTGGCGGTAGAGGGTGGCCTTGCTGGACTTCGTACGGGCGGCGACCGCGTCCATGGTCAGCGCCTCGTAGCCGACCTCGCGCAGGAGGTCGAGGACCGCCCCGTGGAGTTCGGCCTCCCGCTCGGGGGTGATGCGGGTGCGCCGCGAGGAAACCTCCTCGGACATGCCGACACCTCCCGTCCCGGGCGAAACCGTTGCGTACACCGACGACGATACCCCGCAGGCAAGCGAAACGAAACCGTTCCGTTTCGTTTGCCGGGGTGGCGTGGATCACCTGTACGAGTTGCCAGGCCCCTCCGGCGCGGAAAGCATTGTGGGGTGAGTCACGACGTCGCGTACCTCCGCTTCCCGCACCTGCACGACGACCTGCTGTGCTTCGCCGCCGAGGACGACCTGTGGGTCGCCCCGCTGGTCCCGGAAGGCCAGACCCCGGGCCGCGCCTGGCGGATCACCGTCGACCGCACCCGCATCGGCCACCCCCGCTTCTCCCCCGACGGCCGCCACATCGCCTTCACCACCTGGCGCAGCCTCGACCCCGAGGTCCACCTCGCCCCGGTCGACGGCGGCACGGCCCGCCAGCTCAGCTACTGGGGCGCCACCGACACCCGGGTCTGCGGCTGGACCCCGCCCGACAAGGACGGCCGCAGCGACATCCTGGCGGTGTCCTCGCACGGGCAGCCCTTCTCCTACTTCGCCTGGGCCTACTGCCTGCCCACCGACGGCTCCCCCGGCGGCCGGCTGCCGTGGGGGCCGGTTTCGGACATCGCGGTCCACGACGGCGACCACGACGGCGAGGGGGCGGGCGAGCGGCGCACCCTGCTGCTGACCGGCAAGCCGCCGCACGAGCCCGCCGCCTGGAAGCGCTACCGCGGCGGCGCCACCGGCCGGCTATGGCTGCACGGCAAGCGGCTGCTGGAGGACATCGAGGGCCACCTCGACGCCCCGATGTTCGTGGACGGCCGGATCGCCTTCCTCTCCGACCACGAGGGCATCGGCAACCTGTACTCCTGCCTGCCCGACGGCACCGACCTGCGCCGGCACACCGACCACGAGGAGTTCTACGCCCGGCACGCCTCCAGCGACGGCACACGGGTCGTCTACCAGTGCGCCGGGGAGCTGTGGCTCGTCGAGTCCCTCGCGCACGGGGCCGTCCCGCGCCGGCTCGACGTCCGCCTCGGCGGCCCCCGCGCGGGCCGGCGCCACTACCAGGTGCCCGCCGCCCACCACGTCGACTCGCTGTCCGTGGACACCACCGGGCGGGCCAGCGCCGTCGTCATCCGCGGCAGCCTGTACTGGCTCACCCACCGCGACGGGCCCGCCCGCACCATCGCCGACACCCCCGGGGTGCGGGTGCGGCTGCCCGAGATGCTCGGCACGAGCGGGCAGATCGCGTACGTGACGGACGCGGAGGGCGAGGACGCCGTCGAGATCGCCTCCCTGCCGCGGGCCTCCGGCGACCGCGAGCCGCGGCGGCTGGCCTCCGGGCAGCTGGGCCGCGTACTGGAGCTGCTCTCCGACCCGGACGGCGAGCGCCTCGCGATCGCCTCCCACGACGGGCGGCTGCTGCTCATCGACGCAACCGAGGAGTCCGGCGGAGAGGTCACCGAGCTCATCCGGTCCGTCAACGGGCCCGTCACCGACCTGGCGTTCTCGCCGGACGGGGCCTGGCTGACCTGGTCGCACCCGGGCATCGGGCGCTCGCTGCGGCAGATCAAGATGGCCCGGATCTCCGGCCCGGGCCCGCGCCCCGTCGTCGACGTCACCAACGGCCGCTTCGAGGACGACCACCCGGTCTTCACGCGCGACGGCCGCTATCTGGCCTTCCTGTCGTGGCGCGGCTTCGACCCGGTGTACGACGTGCACACCGGCGACCTGTCCTTCCCGCTGGGCTGCCGCCCGTACCTGGTGCCGCTGTCCTCGGCGACGCCCTCGCCCTTCGCGCTCACCCCCGAGGGCCGCCCCGCGGCGGGCGGGCTCGACCCGGTGGAAGGGGAGTCCGGGGACGGCGACGGCTCGGTGATCGTGGAGGTGGAAGGCCTGGAGAGCCGGGTCACGCCGTTCCCGGTGGCGGCCTCGAAGTACTCGGCCCTGCACCCGGTGCACGGCGGCGGGCTGGTGTGGCTGCGCTGGCCGATCTCCGGGGCGCTCGGCGAGACCTTCGCCAACCCCGCCGACATCAGCGGCAAGCCCACCCTGGAGCACTTCGACATCACCAAGGCCCGCAAGAGCGAACTGGCCTCCGGGCTGGACTGGTTCGCGGTCAGCGGCGACGGCACCCGGCTCGTCCTCAACGACGACGGCGACCTGCGGGCGGTCCCGGCCACCGAGTCGGGCGACAGCGACTCCACCGTCTACCTGGACCTGCGGCGCATCCGGCACGAGGTGGACCCGGCCGCCGAGTGGCGCCAGGCCTTCGAGGAGGCGGGCCGGCTGATCCGCGCGTACTTCTGGGAGCCGAAGATGTGCGGCATCGACTGGGACGGCGTCCTCGCCCAGTACCGGCCGCTCGTCGAACGGGTCGCCTCCCCCGACGAGTTCGCAGACCTGCTGCGCGAGGTCCTCGGCGAGCTCGGCACCTCCCACGCGTACGTCTCCCCCGCCCGCCGCAACGAGGGCCCGCCGCACTACCAGCGGCCCATCGGGCTGCTCGGCGCCAACCTCGTGCCGCGGGAGGAGGGCTGGGTGGTCAAGCGGATCCTGCCCGGCGAGTCCTCCGACTCCAAGGCGCGCTCCCCGCTGGCCGGCACCGGGATCCGGGAGGGCGCCGTGCTCACGCACGTGGACGGCCGGCCCGTCGACCCGGTGGCCGGGCCCTACCCGCTGCTGACGGCGGCGGGCGGCACCACCGTCGAGCTGACCTTCACACCCGCCGAAGGGGAGGGCCCCGCCCGTAGGGTGGCGGTGGTCCCGCTGGTCGACGAGCGGCCGCTGCGCTACCAGGACTGGGTCTCCAAGCGGCGCGCCGTCGTTCGCGAGGTCAGCGGCGGCAAGTGCGGCTACCTGCACATCCCCGACATGGGCGGCTCCGGCTGGGCGCAGTTCAACCGCGACCTGCGCATGGAGATGTCCCGGCCTGCCCTGATCGTGGACGTGCGCGGCAACGCGGGCGGGCACATCAGCGAGTTGGTGGTGGAGAAGCTGACCCGCTCGATCCTCGGCTGGGACCTCACGCGCAACGCCCAGCCCGTCAGTTACGCCTCCAACGCGCCCCGCGGCCCGATCGTGGCGCTGGCCGACGAGGCGACCTCCTCCGACGGCGACATGATCACCGCGGCGTTCAAACTGCTGGGCCTGGGCCCGGTGGTGGGCCAGCGCACCTGGGGCGGGGTCGTCGGCATGACGGGCCGGCACACCCTGGGCGACGGCACGGTGATCACGGTGCCGATGAACGCCGCCTGGTTCCCGGAGTACGGCTGGTCGGTGGAGAACCACGGCGTGGAGCCGGACCTGGAGATCCTGCGGACCCCGCTCGACTGGGCGGAGGGCCGGCACGCCCAACTGGACGACGCCGTGCACCTGGCGCTGGAACTGCTGGAGCAGGACCCGGCCGCCGTACCGCCCGGCTACGAGGACGTACCGGACCTGCGGCGCCCGAAGCTGCCGCCGCGGTAAAAGCTGAGCAGCGCGAGCAGCGCAAAAGAGCAGCGCAGGAGGGGCGCGACCCGGAGAAGAGTGCGGGTCGCGCCCCTCGGCGCTGTGTGCGTCAGGACCCGGTGGCAGTCAGGCCCGTTCGGTCAGTTCCTCGCCGACTCACGCGTCCCAGTCGTCGAGCTCGTCGCGCGCGTCGTCCAGTTTGTCCTGGCCGCTCTGCCGGGCGCGTTCCTGGCCCTGCTGGGCCTTGCCCTTGGCCTGCTGGGAGCGCTGTGACGCGTCCTGCTTGGCCTTCTGGGCCTTGCCCTTGAGCTCCTGCGCCTTGTCCTGGGACTCGTCCTTGATGCCCATGCTTTTCCCTCCTGGAGGGTGTAGGGGACCGGGCCTCGACCAGACTTGCACGACAGGACAAAGGTCGCATTTCGATCAGTTGCGCTGCATCCGGGCCGCTTCGTCGGCGGCCCCGCCGGCCCCCACCAGCCCCTTGGGCCCGTCGCCCAGGCGCGGTTCGAACCGCTTCATCTCCCGCTGTCCGCCCAGCGCGATGACCGCCGGGAGGTAGCCGCGGACGGACTGCATCCCGCGCAGCCACCACTGGGCGTAGACGTGGGCCGAGCGGCGCTCGATGCCGGCGACGATCCGGTCCACGGCCGGGCCCAGCGGGTACGTGCGGTTCGCCGGCCACGGCAGCCGCCCGCGCAGCTCGCGCATCACGTCGTTCCGGTCGGCGCCGCGCACCATGTCGGTGTCGGTCCAGGACAGGTAGCCGACACCGACCTTGACGCCCTTGTGGCCGACCTCGGCGCGCAGGCAGTGCGCGAAGGCCTCGACGCCGGACTTGGAGGCGCAGTACGCCGACATCATCGGGGCGGGCGTGATCGCGGCGAGCGAGGCGATCTGGAGGAAGTAGCCCCGGCTCTCGGTCAGGACCGGCAGGAAGGCGCGGGCGGTGACGGCGCCGCCGATCAGGTTGACCTCGATCACCCGGCGCCAGGAGTCGGGGTCGGAGTCGGCGAACGTCCCGCCGGCGGCCACGCCCGCGTTGGCGACGACGATGTCCACCTTGCCGAAGCGCTGCTTGACCTCCTGCGCGACCCGGGACATCGCCTCCTGGTCGGTGACGTCGGCGTACCAGTGGTCGCTGTCGGTGTGCAGTCGCTCGGAGACCTCCTTGAGGGCCTCCGGCTCCAGGCCGACCAGCGCCACCCGGGCGCCGCGCGCGGAGAGTTTGCGTGCGAGCAGCTCGCCCACGCCGCGGGCGGCGCCGGTGACGACGGCGACCCGGCCTTCCAGACTCCTGCGGGTGCTCACGGCGTCTTCTCCTTCTGCTCCTGGGACGTCGGGTTCAGGTACCGGCCGGCCAGCTCGCGCACGGCGCCGGTGACGGCCTCGGGGGCCTCGATCGGGGTCATGTGGCCCATTCCGGTGAGCTCGGTCAGCCCGACGCAGTGGGGCAGGGCAGCGGCGAGGCCGCGGGCGTGCCCGATCGGGGTGAGCCGGTCGCTCGTGCCGCCGATGACGGCGGTGGGTGCGGTGAGCGCCGCCAGGTCGGCGTCCAGGTCCAGCTCGGCCAGGACCCGGGACCAGCCGTACCGGACGTCGGTGGGGCAGGCGTGCACGATACGGGCGCAGGCGTCGACCCGGTCGGGCGCCGATCCGGGGCCCATGGTGGCGTACTTCAGCACCTGCCGGGCCACGGGCGTGACCGGCCCGAGCGGGGCGCGGGAGCCGAGGACGGCGCGCGTGAGGCGGGTCCGCACCGGGCCGGGGCGCAGCGGCACCACGAGGGACTCGGCGGTCAGGCGGGAGCTTCCGGTGCTGCACAGCAGGGCGGCCGCGGTGTGCTCGGCGAACTCGGGCCGGCCGGCGGCGGCCATGATCGTCATGCCGCCCATGGAGTGGCCGGCCACGACGGCCCGCTCCCCGGGGGCGAGGGTGGTGCGCAGCACGGCGACGAGGTCGTCGGCGAGCGCGGTGGTGGTGTAGCCGGAGGCGGGGACGACCGGGCTGCGCCCGTGTCCGCGCTGGTCGTAGGCGATGACCCGGTGGTCCCGGGCGAGGTCGCGTATCTGGGCGGCCCAGAAGGAGGTGGAGCAGGTCCAGCCGTGGGCGAGGACGACGGCCGGGGCCTCCTCGGGGCCGTGCTCCTCCACGTGCAGGCGGGCGCCGTCCGCGGACACGGCGAACCGTTCGCGCCGGGCGGCGGGCGGGGCGTACCGCCCGGTGGTGGCGTGGGCCGGGCGCCGGTTCGTACGGCGGCTCATGCGGCGCCCTCCTCGGCGGCGGCCTTGGGGGCGGTCTGCGCGGGGGCCTTGGCCGGGGCCTTGGCCGGGGCCGGCGCCGCGGCTGCCGCCGCCTGGGCGGGGATCCGTTCGCCGCCGCCGTCCCGGACGCGCACCACCTCGTACTCGCCCAGGTCCACCGTCCGCGTGAGCTTGCGGAACTCGCCGGTGGTCCCCGGCCAGACTGTGGTGTTGCGGCCCTGCGCGTCCAGGTACCAGCTGGTGCAGCCGCCGGTGTTCCACACGGTGCGCTGCATCCGCGCCTGGACGTGCCGGTTCCACCGGTTCACGGCCGACGGCCGGGCGGCGAGCGCGACCCGCCCGCCCAACAGGTCCAGCTGGCGCAGGTAGTCGGCCATGTAGTTCAGCTGCGACTCGATCATCAGGATCATCGAGCTGTTCCCGAGCCCGGTGTTCGGGCCGATGATCGTCATCCAGTTCGGGAAGCCGGCGGCGGTCGCCCCGCGCAGCGCCTGCATCCCGTCCTTCCAGTGGTCGGCGAGCGTACGGCCCTCCGCGCCCACCACCCGGTCCGCGATCGGCATGTCCGTGACGTGGAAGCCGGTGCCGAAGACGATCGCGTCGGCCTCGGTCTCGGTGCCGTCCGCGGCGACGAGGGTGGTGCCGCGGACCTCCTTCAGCCCGGAGGCGACGAGGTCCACGTTGGGCCGGGCGAGCGCCGGGTAGTACTCGCTGGACAGCAGGATCCGCTTGCAGCCGATCCGGTAGGAGGGCGTCAGCCTGGCCAGCAGCTCCGGGTCCTTGATGGAGCGGGCCATATTGGCCTTGGCCAGCGATTCGATCAGCCCGAGCTGGTTCGGCCGCTTGGTGAACGCGCTGACCTGGAGCTCCCGGATCCCCCACAGCAGCCCGCGCCGGGCCGCCCGGGTGAACGGCAGCTGGCGGTGCAGCCAGCGTTCGACCGAGCTGATGGCGCGGTCGGTGCGCGGCATGACCCACGGCGGGGTGCGCTGGAAGAGGGTGAGCCGCTCCACGTCGGGCGCGATGGCCGGGACGATCTGGATGGCCGAGGCGCCGGTCCCGATCACGGCGACGCGCTTGCCGCGCAGGTCGTAGTCGTGGTCCCAGCGGGCGGAGTGGAAGACCTTGCCGGGGAACTCGGCGAGCCCGGGGACCTCGGGCGTCTTCGGGTCGGACAGCGGCCCGGTCGCGGAGACGACGACGTCGGCGGTGAGCGCGCCGCCCGTGGTGTCGAGCTCCCAGTGCAGCCGCTCGGCGTCCCAGCGGGCCGTGCGGACCTCGTGGTTCAGCCGGATGTGCGGGCGCAGGCCGAAGGTGTCGGCGACGTGCTCGAGGTAGGCCCGGATGTGCGGCTGGCCGGAGAAGGTGCGCGGCCAGTCGGGGTTGGGTGCGAAGGAGAAGGAGTAGAGGTGCGACGGCACGTCGCAGGCGCACCCCGGATAGCTGTTGTCGCGCCAGGTGCCGCCGACGGAGTCGGCCCGCTCCAGGACGACGAAGTCCGTGATCCCCTCGCGGCGCAGCCGGACGGCCGCGCCCAGCCCGCCGAACCCGGAGCCGATCACCGCCACCCGTACGTGCTCGTGCCCGCCCGTGCCGCCCCTGCCGCTCATGCCCGCCGCCTCTCCGCATCGCACCGTCGCGCCACCCTGCCAGCAATCACTGGCACAATCGGGAGGGTAGAGCAGCTCCGTACCCATGGGTAGGGGTCGCACCCGGAAAGTTACTGCCGGTACGCCATAGGCTTCGGCCGTGGCAGACACGGAAGCGGGGACGACAGTGCGCGAATACCGTACGGAGGAGCTGGCCGAGGCGGCCGGCATCCCCGTCCGCACCCTGCGCTTCTACCGCGAGCGCCGGCTCCTGCCGCCGCCGCGCCGCGAGGGCCGCATCGCCTGGTACGACGACCACCACTTGGCCCGGCTGCGCACCATCGCCGCCCTGCTGGAGCGCGGCCACACCCTCGGCGGCATAGCCGAGCTCACCGCCGCCTTCGAAAACGGCCGGGACGTCAGCCAGCTCGGCGAGCTGCTCGGCATCGGCTGGTCCGAGGAGACCCCGGTACGGCTGACGCCGGAGGCCCTCGCCGATTACTTCGAGGGCGAGGCCACCCCCGAGAACCTGGCGGCCGCCCTCGACCTCGGCTACCTCGCCACCGACGGCGACGCGATCGTCCACGTCAGCCGCCGCCTGCTCGACGTCTCCTCGGCGCTGGTCCGCGAGGGCGTCCCGCTCTCGGCGGTCCTGGAGACCGGCCGCCGGGTCCGCGAGCACGCGGACGCCATGGCGGCCCTGTTCGCCGAGCTCATCGCCGTGCACCTGCCCGACGAGGAGGCGGTGGCCCGGTTGCGCCCCCTCACCAAGGGCGTGGTGGAGGCGGAGCTCTCCCTGGCCATGGACCGCCTCCTGGCGGCGGCCCGCCCGTCGGGCCCCGCTCAGGAGCCGAGCTCGTAGACCGCGGTCACCGGGGCGTGGTCGGACCACCGCTCCGGGTGGGTCTCGGCCCGCTCGACGAACGCCTTGACGGCGCGGGCGGCGAGCCCCGGGGTCGCGACCTGCAGGTCGATGCGCCAGCCGGCGTCGTTGTCGAAGGCGCGGCCGCGGTAGGACCACCACGAGTACGGGCCTTCGGTGTCCGGGTGCAGGGCCCGCACCACGTCCACGTACCCGGCCTCGTCGTAGACCTTCCCGAGCCACTCGCGCTCCTCGGGCAGGAACCCGGCGCTCTTGCGATTGGTCCGCCAGTTCTTGAGGTCCGCCTCGCGGTGGCAGATGTTCCAGTCGCCGCAGACCACG
The DNA here is from genome assembly GCF_040645035.1 of Streptomyces sp. NPDC046876. Classification (NCBI taxonomy): domain Bacteria; kingdom Bacillati; phylum Actinomycetota; class Actinomycetes; order Kitasatosporales; family Streptomycetaceae; genus Streptomyces; species Streptomyces sp. NPDC046876. The sequence continues at coordinate 107,672 of NZ_JBEYXK010000005.1, forward strand.
ACCTCGCGGCCGCCGGCCGCGGCGCGCTCGCGCAGCCCGGCCAGATAGGGCAGGAACTCCCCCATGAACCGGTACTTCTCGTCCTGCTTCGGGGTCCCGGCCTCCCCGGAGGGCAGGTACAGGCTCGCGACGGTCACGCCGGGCAGGTCCACCTCCAGGTAGCGCCCGGAGGCGTCGAACTCCTCGCTGCCGAAGCCCACCTGCACCCGCTCCGGCGCCCGGCGCGTGTACACCGCGACCCCGGCCCGCCCCTTGGCCGCGGCCGGCGCGAAGACGGTGTGCCAGCCCTCGGGCCGGCGCACCTCCTCCGGGATCTGCGCCTCCTCCGCCCGCACCTCCTGAAGGCACACGACGTCGGCATCCGACCCGGCCAACCAGGGCGAGAAGCCCTTCTTGGCGGCGGCGCGGATCCCATTCACATTCACGGAGGTCACGATGAGCATCCCAGCACCATAGCCCGACCCTTCCGTACGATGTTTCGATGTCTCACGGGATCCAGCTCCGCTCAGTGCCCTACGACCACCCCGATGCGGTCAAGCTCGAGGACCAGGTCCAGCTCGAGTACGAGGCCCGCTACGGCGGAGAGGGCGACGCCACCACCCTCGACCCGGCGATGTTCGTCCCGCCGCACGGCCTGTACCTGCTCGCGTACGACGACGGGGGCACCCCGGTCGCCAGCGGCGGCTGGCGCACGCAGGACGAGAACGACGAGGGCTACTCGGACGGCGACGCCGAGCTGAAGCGCATGTACGTCATACCCGAGGCCCGCGGCCTCGGCCTGGCCCGCCGCATCCTGGCGGAGCTGGAGGCCGACGCCCGCGCCGCGGGCCGCACCCGGATGGTCCTGGAGACCGGCGACCAGCAGCCGGAGGCGATAGCCCTCTACCTCTCCTCGGGCTACGCCCCGTCGGAGAAGTTCGGCTACTACCGCGACTACGACAGCAGCCGCTGCATGGCCAAGCCCCTCGCCTGACGGCCCGCGCCGACCGGCCGTCAGCCGTCGGGAGGCGGGCCCAGGTCGTCGAGGATCCCCAGGAAGGGCCTGCGCAGTGCCACGGCGACGGGGCTGGAGTCGGCCCGGGCGTAGGCCATGAGCGTGCTGCGGGCCGCGGCCGCGGCGGGGCGGGCGTCGCGCCCGGCGAGGAAGTCCTCGACGGCGCGGACGGTGCCGGCCGCGAGCTCCGGCAGGCGGCGGCCGGCGCCGGCGAGGTCGGCGGCGAGGTCGTCCCGGCCGGAGAAGGCGGCGACCTCCCTGGCCAGCGTCGCGAGATGCACCGTGAGCTGCTCGGCGGTGGCGATGCCGTGCGCCAGCCCCCGTACGGCTTCCCGGTGGCGGCGGCGCAGCGGATTGAACCGCATGGTGCGGGCGGCTTCCCGGGCCCGGGCGGCATCGGCCCGGATGGCGTTGTTGTGGGCGTGGACGAGGACGAGGTTGGACCGGGCCCTGGCGGAGTCGGGGCCGAGCGCCGCGGCGGTGTCGGTCAGCGCCCGGGTCAGCCGGGTACGGCAGTCGGCGGTGAGGCGCGCCAGGATGCGCCGCGGGTCGGGCGGCCACAGGACCGGGGCCAGCAGGACGGTCACCACCGCCCCGGCCGCGGTCTCCCAGAGGCGGTGCAGGGCGTAGGAGTCGGGCGAGGTGCTGGCGAAGACCAGCAGCGAGGAGGCCGCCACCTGGATGTTCAGCGCGCCGCCGGCCCGCAGGGCCATTCCGGTCACCAGCCCCAGGAGCACGACCAGGGCGAGCGCCCCGGTCGAGGGGTGCAGCACGTTGAGGACGACGACGCCGATCGCCACGCCCGCCATGACGCCCAGGACCCGCTGCAGCGAGACCCCGAAGGCGGTCAGCGGGTCGCCGCGCAGGGCCACGAGCGGAACGACCGCCGCATAGACCGGCGGCTGGTCGGCGCCCAGCCACAGGGCGACCTCCCAGGCGGCCGCGACGGTCACGGTGATCCGCAGCGCGGCCGGACCCTCGGCGCGCAGGATCTCCCGAGCCCTGTCGACACGTGCCGCCACGCCCCCAGCGTGCAGCGCCCGCCCCGGCCGGGCACCCCGGCTGGGCCGAAAAGGGGAAAAGGAGCAGCGCGCCGCCCCAAAGGCCCCCGCCCGTGCGGCCGGCCGGCGCTCTGCCGGACAACGGCCCGCGGCCCGGCCCCCGTTCGGGCACCGCCTCGAACACGCCCCGGAAACGCCGAGATCCCGCCCGGTCTTTCGACCGGACGGGATCTCGTGACGATTCCCGGTAGCTATCCGAGAACTGTCGTCTGTGGACCTGTGGGGATTTGAACCCCAGACCCCCTCGATGCGAACGAGGTGCGCTACCAGACTGCGCCACAGGCCCTTGCGACGTGTGAAACATTAGCATCCCCGCAGTGCTGCTCCAAAATCCGTTCCCGGGAGCGGCTGTGCGGGGGTCATTCATTGGCCGCGCGGGGGCGGTCCTCGCTTTCGTACTGGTCGAACAGCGGGGTGCGGCCGCGGCCCTGGGCGCGCGGGCGGCCCGGCTGGGGCTTCGCCTCCTGCTTCGGGTCGGCCTTGGCCACGGGGCCGGGCTGGGCGCGCAGGCGGGGGTCCGTCGGCTCGGCCGTGCTGGAGCGGGTCGCGCTCCAGGCGTCGGGTGCAGCCGGGCCCGTGGCGCGCGGGGCGACCGGGGCGGTGACGTACGTGGGCAGCGGGACCGGGACCGGCTCCCAGCTGTCACCGCGGACGGGGCCGCGTTCGCGCTCGCGGGTCTGGTCGACCCATTCGGCGTGGTCGGTCTGCTCGACCAGGGCGCGCCTGCCGGCCTCCTGGGGGGATACCGGTGGCGCCGGCTCCGGTTCGGTCCCCGCGGCCTCCTCCGCCTCACGGCGGCGGGGCCGGCTCTCGCGCAGGCGGCGTGCGGCCGCCTCGGCGCGCCGCCGGTCCATGGTGAACTCGTAGCGCCGGCGCTCCTGCGCGCGCAGGTACGCGATGTACGCGCTCAGCAGCACGGCGGGCGCGGCCGGCGCCCACAGGTAGGCGACGCCCCCGACGGCGGCGACGACGGCGCCCAGCGTGAAGGTCAGGAAGAGCAGCGCGGTGGTGCGCCGGCGGCGGGCGAGCACCTGCAGCCGCTGCTCGCGGCGCTGCCGCTCCACCTGGGCCGACCGCGGCTCCGCCCTGGTCGGGGGTACGACGACGGGCCGGGCGTCGGCGTCCACGGAATTCACCGTTTCCGTCGCGGCGTCCGGATCAGCGTGGTACTGGGGCTCCGCCTCTTGGTCACCGCGCTCACGCAGCCCCTTGGCGTAACGGCGCTCCATTCCCGCCCGGCCCGAAAGCAGCCGGATGGCAGTGGAGAAGCGTTCCGTCGGACGGGCCTCGTTCAGCTCGTCCTGCCTCCGGAGCCACATGGGCACCAAGTAGGCGGCCCAGGCCCCCACAATGACTGCGTAGATGAGGCCGCTGCTGCTCACACCTCACACCGTAGAGGGGCGCGGCCGGGGGGATCCGCCAATTGGACCGGTGTGTCGCACGAACCGGCTGATATCACCGACTTTTTTTGTGATTCTTCGGATCACGTTATGGACGAATCGGCGGACGGGCCTCAAAATCCGAACAGATATTCGATATTTTTTATTGGGGCGTGGTCCCCTGGGCGCGTCGGCGGTGCCAGCGGTGCAGCAGGCCCTCCGGGACCTCCTCCGCCGTCAGCGCGTACACGAGGTGGTCGCGCCAGGCGCCGTCGATGTGGAGGTAGCGCGGCCGCAGGCCCTCCTCGCGGAAGCCCAGCTTCTCCACCACGCGCCGGCTCGGCGCGTTCTCCGGGCGGATGCACACCTCGATGCGGTGCAGGCCCACCGTGGCGAAGCAGTGGTCCACGGCCAGCGCGACCGCGGTCGGCATGACGCCGCGGCCGGCGACCTCGCGGTCCACCCAGTAGCCGACGTGGCCCGCGCACATCGAGCCCCAGGTGATCCCGGCGACCGTGAGCTGGCCGACCAGCCGGCCCCGGTACTCGATCACGAAGGGCAGCATCCGCCCCGCGTTGGCCTCCGCCCGCAGGTGGCGGACCATCTGCCGGTACGTCGGCCGCTGGACCACCGGCCCCCAGGGCGCGGGCGGCGGGATCGTGGCCTCCCACGGCCGGAGCCATTCGCGGTTGCGCCGGTTGACCTCGCGCCAGGCGCTCTGGTCGCGCAGTTTTATCGGCCGCAGCGTGACGTCGCCGTCGGTCAGCACCACCGGCCAGGAGGGTGCGTTCAGCTCGTGCTCCCGGACGGTCTGGGGTGGTCCCCGCCCCGCAGCTGGTCCACCGCGTGCGGCAGGATCCGCGCGAGGACGGCGAGGCCGTCGCGGACGCCGCCCGTGGAGCCGGGCAGGTTCACGATCAGGGTGCGGCCGGCCACTCCGGCCAGGCCCCGCGAGAGGGCCGCGGTCGCCACCTTGGCCAGGCCCTCGGCGCGGATGGCCTGCGGGATGCCCGGAACCTCGTAGTCCAGCACCCGCGCGGTGGCGTCGGGGGTGCGGTCGGTCGGCGAGATGCCGGTGCCGCCGGTGGTGAGGATGACGTCGTACCCGGCGGCCACGCCCTCGCGCAGCGCCTGCTCGACGGGGTCCCCGTCGGGGACGACGCGCGGGCCGTCGACGGTGAAGCCGAGCGCGAGCAGGCCCTCGGCGAGCAGCGGCCCGCCCTTGTCGGCGTACACGCCGGCCGAGGCACGGTTGGAGGCGGTGACCACGAGCCCGCGCGGGGCGGGACGGCCGGCCTCCTGCGCCGCCTCGGCGGGCCCGGCGGCCCGGGCGGTCTCCGCCGCCCCGACACCGACTCCGGCTCCGGCTCCGGCTCCGGCTCCGGCTCCGGCTCCGGCTCCGGCATCGTGGCTGTGGCTGAAGGCGTCGCCGCCGCGCGGGGCGTTCACGCGCGCGTCCAGTCGCCGGACTTGCCGCCGGTCTTCTCCTCCACCCGGACGTCCGTGATGACGGCGCCCTTGTCGACGGCCTTGACCATGTCGATCACGGTCAGCCCGGCGACGGCGACGGCGGTCAGCGCCTCCATCTCCACGCCGGTGCGGTCGGTGGTCTTGACGGTGGCGAGGATCTCCACGGCGTCGTCGGCGACCGACAGGTCGACCTTGACGCCGGAGACGGCCAGTGGGTGGCAGAGCGGGATCAGGTCGGGGGTCTTCTTGGCGCCCATGATCCCGGCGATCCGCGCGGTGGCGAGCGCGTCGCCCTTGGGCACGCCCTCGCCGCGCAGCAGCTCGATCACCTGCGGGGAGACGAGCACGCGCCCGCTGGCGCGCGCCGTCCGCGTCGTGACGTCCTTCTCCGAGACGTCCACCATCCGGGCCGCGCCGGCCTCGTCGATGTGCGTCAGCCTGCTCTGCGTGTTCATGGGTACGTGCCGCTCCCGCTCCGGGCCGCCAGGGGCCTGTGTGGTGCAACACGCTACCCGCACCCGCGGGGGTTCAGCCGAGCAGGACCACTTCCAGATCGGCCCCCGGCTCCACGGAGGTGACCTCCTCCGGCACGACCATCAGCGCGTCGGCGTGCGCCAGCGCGGCGATCAGGTGCGAGCCGGATCCGCCGACCGGGCTGACCGTGCCGCTCTCCGGGTCGTACTTGCCGCGCAGGAACTGGCGGCGGCCGGCCGGGGAGCCGAGGGCCTTGTCCGCCTTCAGCACGGCGCGCACGCTCGGCCGGCTGACGTCGGGCAGGCCCATGAGCGCCCGGATGGCCGGACGCACGAACAGCTCGAAGGAGACGTACGAGGACACCGGGTTGCCGGGCAGGGCCAGCAGCGGGGTGTGGTCGGGGCCGATGGTGCCGAAGCCCTGCGGCTTGCCGGGCTGCATCGCCAGCTTGCGGAACTCCATGCGCCCGCTCCCGGGCTCGCCCTCGGGGGCTCCGGCCGCGGACAGGGCCTCCTTGACCACGTCGTACGCGCCGACGCTGACGCCGCCGGTGGTGACCAGCAGGTCGGCCCGGATCAGCTGGTCCTCGATGGTCGCCTTCAGGGTCTCGGCGTCGTCGGCGACGGCCCCGACGCGGTACGCGATCGCCCCGGCGTCCCGGGCCGCAGCGGCCAGCGCGAAGCTGTTGGAGTCGTAGATCGTCCCCGCGGCCAGCGCCTCGCCGGGCTGGACCAGCTCGCTGCCGGTGGACAGCACGACCACGCGCGGCCGCGGCCGCACCCGTACGGTGCCGCGCCCGATGGCGGCCAGCAGGGCGATCTGCGGCGGGCCGAGGACCGTGCCGGCGGCCAGGGCGAGGTCACCCGCCTGGACGTCGCTGCCGCGGGCGCGGACGTGCGCCCGCGCCTCGGCCGACCGGTGCACCCGTACCTCGCCGGCCGCTCCCTCGGGGGCGGCGCTGGCGGGGGTCATCCCGGCGGCCGCGCCGCCGCCGGTGCCGCCGTCGGTCCACTCGACCGGTACGACGGCCTCCGCGCCGGGCGGGAGCGGCGCCCCGGTCATGATCCGGGCGGCCTGGCCGGGGCCGACGACGGGCAGCTCGCCGCTGCCCGCCGCCACGTCCCCGATGACCGTCAGCACCGCGGGGAACTCCTCGCTGGCGCCCTGCACATCGGCCGTGCGGACGGCGTACCCGTCCATCGAGCTGTTGTCGAAGGGCGGGAGGGCGACGGGCACGGTGACGTCCTCGACCAGGACGCAGCCCTGGGCATCGAGCAGCTGGAGCTCGATGGGCTCCAGCGGCCGGACGGCGGCGAGGACGTCCGCCAGGTGCTCGTCCACCGACCACAGGCGGCTGCGGCCGGTGTCCTGCGATGCGTCAGGGCTGCTCAAGGTCCTACATCTCCTCCGTGACGTAACGGTGAAGCCAGGTGCGGAACTCCGGGCCCAGGTCCTCACGCTCGCACGCGAGGCGGACGATGGCCCGCAGGTAGTCGCCGCGGTCCCCGGTGTCGTAGCGGCGGCCCCGGAAGACCACGCCGTGCACCGGGCCGCCCACGGTCTCGTCGGCGGCCAGCTTCTGCAGGCCGTCGGTGAGCTGGATCTCCCCGCCGCGGCCCGGCTCGGTCTCCCGCAGTATGTCGAAGATCGCAGGGTTGAGGACATAGCGTCCGATGACGGCGTAGTTGCTGGGCGCCTCGGCGGCGCTCGGCTTCTCGACGAGTCCGGTGATGCGGACGACGCCGTCCTCGTCGGTGGCCTCGACGGCGGCGCAGCCGTAGAGGTGGATGCTCTCCTCCGGGACCTCCATGAGGGCGATCACGGAGCCGCCGGTGCGCTGCTGGACGTCGGCCATCTGGCGCAGCAGCGGGTCGCGCGGGTCGATGAGGTCGTCGCCGAGGAGGACGGCGAAGGGCTCCTTGCCGACGTGCGGCTCGGCGCACAGGACGGCGTGGCCCAGGCCCCGCGGGTCGCCCTGGCGGACGTAGTGCATGGTGGCCAGATCGCTGGATTCCTGGACGCGCTTGAGCCGGTCGTCGTCGCCCTTGGCCGCGAGCGCGGACTCCAGCTCGTAGTTGCGGTCGAAGTGGTCTTCCAGGGCCCGCTTGTTACGCCCTGTGATCATGAGGACGTCGTCCAGCCCGGCCGAGACGGCCTCCTCCACCACGTACTGGATGGCCGGCTTGTCCACGACCGGGAGCATTTCCTTGGGCGTCGCCTTCGTCGCCGGAAGGAAGCGGGTGCCGAGGCCCGCGGCAGGGATGACTGCCTTTTTGATCACGGGGTGCAACTGAGTCATGGGCAGAACCATAGTGGGTGATGCCGTGGCCCCAGGTTTGATTCCGGTAATTAGATCCGCTTTTGGCCCGTTTCGAAAGGAAATCTGAGTCAGCTGTGGTAAGGAACGCACAGAACCCCCCGCACCCGTCCGAAAAGGCACTGCTGCGCCGGGAACTCCTCGCCGCCCGCCGGGCGTTGCCGCCCGCCTCCCTGCGCGATGCGGCCCGCGCGCTCGCCCGCTCCGCACAGGGCCTTCCCGAACTGGCGGGCGCCCACACCGTCGCGGCGTACGTCTCCGTGGGCTCGGAACCGGGCACCCGCGACCTGCTGGACGCGCTGCGCGATGCCGGGAAGCGGGTCCTGCTGCCCGTCCTGCTGCCCGACAACGACCTCGACTGGGCCGCGTACGAGGGTCCGGGCTCCCTCGCCGAGGCCGCCCACCCGGGCAAGATCCCGCTGCTGGAGCCCACCGGCCCCCTGCTCGGGCCGGAGGCGGTCACCGATGCCGACGCCGTGCTGCTGCCCGGGCTGGCCGTCGACGGGCGCGGGATGCGCCTCGGGCGCGGCGGGGGCTCGTACGACCGGGTGCTCGCGCGCCTGGAGCGCGCCGGGGCGCATCCGGCGCTCGTCGTGCTCCTCTACGACGACGAGGTGGTCGCGCGGGTCCCGGAGGAACCGCACGACCACCCCGTCCAGGCGGTCGCCACCCCGTCGGGGGTGGTGCGCTTCACGTCTTCGGCGTGAGCGCGGGCGTCACGGCTTCAGCGTGAGCGTCTCGGCCGTCGCCTTCTCCACGGCCTCCTTGCCGAAGGGCCAGTCCAGCAGGTCGCCCTTGGCCCACAGGTCGGTCTGGTCCGTGTAGTTGTCGTGGTACGCGTGCCCCGACGCGCCGGTCAGGTTGATCCAGCGGGACTTGTCCAGCTCGTTGAGGTTCACGACCATCCGCATCGACGGGACCCAGGTCACCCCGTACCCGCCGGAGGCGTTCCAGCCGGTGGCGTTCACGGTGGCCTCGCCGCCGCCCAGGTTCCACGGGCCGCGGTTGAGGAGGAACTGCAGGAAGCCCGGGCCCTCCTTGCCGATGGTCTGGTTCTTCAGCGTCAGCTGGTGCAGGCGGCCCCAGCTCCAGGTGGACTGGTCCTTGCCGAGCTTGGCGGTCAGCTCCCAGCGGGCGTCGCGCATGGCCCGGGCGAAGAGCTGGTCGCGGGTGGTGGTCGCCTGCTGGTTGCGCACGGCCGGCGACTGCCACCAGGCCGACTTCTCGTCCTTGACCAGGCGGCGGACCACCTCGAACCAGCGGTCGCCGCCGTCCGGCTGCGCCGAGTCGGCGTCGCGGGTGCCGCACTCGCGGACCGTCTTGGCCAGGTCGTCGGCCGGGCCGCTGGTCTCCTCGCGGACGTTCATGCAGCTGCCCTCGATGCGCAGCTCCTTGGGCAGCTTGTCGCCGAAGGCCAGCTTGAGGATGTTGCGCCAGACCGCGTTGAAGTAGGCGGCCGCCGCCGAGTCGGGCTCCTGGGTGTAGTTCCAGCCCTCCAGCAGCTTCTGCGCGGCGCGCACGTCCGGGTCGGCGACCTCGATCTTGGCGAGCATCGGGGTCAGCAGCGCGGCGATCTCGCTGCTGTTGTCCATCTGCATGGCCCGCATGTCGTCCATGGAGATCTTGCCGCTGTCCTTGATCTTCGCCTCGATGAGGTCGTTGATCCGCTGGCTGCGGGCGCCGTAGCCCCAGTCGGTGGTCAGCGCGTGCGGGTACTTGCCGGCGCCGGTGCCGTTCTCGACGACCGCCTGGTTGGCGGTGACGATGTAGCCGCGGGACGGGTTGAAGTCGTACGGCATCTCGTCCTGCGGGATGTAGCCCGTGGTGCCGTCCCGGCCGCCCTTCCAGGCGTACTTGGACTCCCAGCCGGGGGCGGGCATGCGGCCGTCGCCGGCGCCGCGCAGCGGGATGCGGCCCGGGGCCTGGTAGCCGATGTTGCCCTTGGTGTCCGCGTAGATCAGGTTCTGCGAGGGGACCTCGAAGTCGCGGGCGGCCTCGCGGAAGGAGGCGAAGTCCTTGGCCCGGTCCAGCTTGAAGACCGCGTCCATCGACTTGCCCGGGTCCAGGGCGGTCCAGCGCAGGGCGATGCCGTAGCCGTTGCCGCGGTCGGGGGCGGAGCCGTTCACCGGGGCACGGGTGCCGACCGTCTCCAGCTCGTCGCTGCGGTCGGAGATGAGCGGGCCGTTGTTGGTGCTGCGGATCGTGATCTTCTTCGAGGCGCCGCCGGCGACCTTGATCTCCTCCACGCGGGTCGTGAAGGGGACCGTCTTGTTGTCGTAGACGTAGCCCTCGGGCTTGACCTGCTCGAGGTAGAGGTCGGTGACGTCGGCGCCGAGGTTGGTCATGCCCCAGGCGATGTCGTTGTTGTGGCCGATGACCACGCCGGGCATGCCCGAGAAGGTGTAGCCGGCCACGTCGTAGCGGCACTGGGCCGAGGCGGTGCGGCAGTGCAGGCCCATCTGGTACCAGACCGAGGGCAGCTGCGGGGCCAGGTGCGGGTCGTTCGCGAGGAGCGGCTTGCCCGTGGTCGTGTACTTGCCCGAGACGACCCAGGAGTTCGAGCCGATGCCGCTGCCGTTGGGGCCGAGGATCGCGGGGACCTGGTCGAGGGTCTTGGCCAGCGAGGTCAGCGAGGTGCGCAGGCCCACGCTCGCGCCCTGGGCGCTCGCGTTGTCGGCGAGGCCGGTGGGCGAGGTGGTGGAGGCCTGGGAGCCGTTGGTGCTGCTGCCGCCGGTGGTGTTGCCGCTGCCGGATCCGGCGGCGCTGCCGGCGCCGTTGCCGCTGTTCGAGGCGTTGGACCCGGCGGAGGCGCCCTGCGGGGTGTACTTGCCGCCGTCGACCTTGCCGCCCTCGACGATCGGCTTGTTCCGGTCGAAGGGGTAGGGCGGGTACAGCTCCTCGATCTGCGCCGGGGTGAGCCGGTTCGCCATCAGCGCGCGGTCGATCTCGTCCTGCATGTTGCCGCGCAGGTCCCACGCCATGGCCTTGAGCCAGGCCACCGAGTCCACGGGGGTCCACGGCTCCGGCTTGTAGTCGTCGCTCAGCTTCAGCGCGGCGTGCTCGACGGAGAGGCCCTTGCCGGACTTCCCCTTCAGGTACGCGTTGACCCCGTCGGCGTAGGCCTGGAGGTACTTCTTCGTGTCGGCCGAGAGCTTCTTGTCGTACTCCTCCTGCGCGACCTGGCGCCAGCCGAGGGTCCGCAGGAAGGCGTCGGTCTCGACCTGGCCGGCGCCGAACATCTCGGAGAGGCGCCCGGAGGTCATGTGCCGGCGGACGTCCATCTCCCAGAACCGGTCCTGCGCGTGGACGAAGCCCTGCGCGCGGAAGAGGTCGTCCTCGTTGTCGGCGTAGAGCTGCGGGATCCCGTGGGAGTCGCGTTTGACGTCCACGGCTCCGGTCAGTCCCGGCACCTTCAGGGTGCCGCTGGTCTGCGGGAACGAGGCCCGGACGGTGTCCAGGCCCCAGTAGGTCCCGTACCCGAAGCCCGTGAGGAGCGCCAGGACCAGTACGAGCACGATCAGACGGGCGCGTCGTCCCTTCTTCTTGGCGGAAGGGGCGGTTTCTTTGGCGGGCATCGCTGTCCTTAGAGGGGCAGGGTGGTCCTGGGAGTGCTGGGAGCAACCATAGGCGCAGGACCCGTCTCGGTGATCCGCCAGGGGTCGAGCTGATGAGGACAGGGCCGAACAGGCGTTTCACAATGTGGTTATCACGTAAAGAGAACGTCAACCATTAGGTAAGGTAACGAAGTACTTGCCGATCTTGTCGCCGGGAGGAACGATCCGCCAGGCGCGTTGAGGAGGGCCGCCCGCTGACCGTCCACACGCTCAATGCACTTCTGCTGGTCTGCTCGCTCGTGCTGCTCACCGCCGTGGCGGCAGTGCGCCTGTCCTCGCGCAGCGGCCTCCCCAGCCTGCTCATCTACCTCGGCATAGGCATAGCCATAGGCCAGGACGGCATAGGCAACGTCGTCTTCGACAACGCCGAGCTGACGCAGGTCATCGGCTACGCGGCGCTCGTCGTGATCCTCGCCGAGGGCGGTCTGGGCACGAAGTGGAAGCAGATCAGACCGGCCCTGCCGGCGGCGGCCATGCTCTCGCTGGTCGGCGTGGCGGTGAGCGTGGGCGTGACCGCGGCGGGCGCGTACTACCTGGTCGGTCTGGACTGGCGCCAGTCCCTGCTGATCGGCGCGGTCGTCTCCTCGACCGATGCCGCGGCCGTCTTCTCGGTCCTGCGCAAGGTCCCGCTGCCCGCCCGGGTCACCGGTGTGCTGGAGGCCGAGTCCGGCTTCAACGACGCCCCCGTCGTGATCCTGGTCGTCGCCTTCTCGACCCTGGGGCCGGTGGACTCCTGGTACGTGCTCATCGGCAAGATCGCCCTGGAGCTCGCCATCGGCGCCGCGGTCGGCCTGGCCGTCGGCTTCCTCGGGGCGTACGGCCTGCGGCACGTGGCCCTGCCCGCCTCCGGCCTCTACCCGATCGCCGTGATGGCGATCGCCGTCGCCGCGTACGCCGCCGGCGCCCTGGCGCACGGCTCCGGCTTCCTCGCGGTGTACCTCGCGGCCATGGTGCTCGGGAACGCGAAGCTCCCGCACTGGCCGGCGACCCGGGGGTTCGCCGACGGGCTCGGCTGGATCGCCCAGATCGGCATGTTCGTCCTGCTCGGCCTGCTGGTCACCCCGCACGAGCTGGCCGGCGACTTCTGGCCCGCGGTGGTCATCGGCCTGGTGCTGACGATGGTGGCGCGGCCGCTGGAGGTCTTCGTCAGCCTGCTGCCGTTCCGGATGCCCTGGCAGGAGCAGGTCCTGATGTCGTGGGCCGGGCTGCGCGGCGCCGTCCCCATCATCCTGGCCACGATCCCCATGGTGACCGGCATCGAGGGCAGCGACCGCGTCTTCAACATCGTCTTCGTGCTGGTCGTCGTCTACACCCTGGTCCAGGGGCCGACCCTGCCCTGGGTCGCACGCACGCTCAACCTGGGCACCGGCGCCGAGACCGCCTCCGACCTGGGGATCGAGTCGGCGCCGCTGGAGAAGCTGCGCGGCCACCTGCTGTCCTTCGCCATCCCCGCCGCCTCGCGCATGCACGGCGTCGAGGTGAGCGAGCTGCGGCTGCCGCCCGGGGCCTCGGTGACGCTGGTGGTCCGGGAGGGGAAGAGCTTCGTACCGCTGCCGTCGACGGTGCTGCGGCACGGGGACGAGCTGCTGGTGGTGGCCACGGACCCGGTACGGGACGCGGCCGAGGCGCGGCTGCGGGCGGTGGCCCGGGGCGGCAAGCTGGCCGGCTGGCTGGGGACGGGGAACGGGGCGCCCGGGGGCCGGCGCTGATCGCCCCGCCCGAATCCACGGCTCCGGCGGCTTTCCCCTTTAGAGCGGCGCTCTAATTCCGCTGCTTCACTGGGATTCCATGGATTTTCGATGGATTGCGCAGGGGTTCGGCCCCATTCAGCGGCCCTTGGAATGCGAACTTCCAGTTAATCCCAGGCGAAGACATGGCTTGTCGCCGGAATCACAAGGCGTGATAGCGGGCCTGCCTGTACGATAAAGGCACACCAGATCGAACCAACTCTGCCTGACGCAGAGCTGGCGCGACCGCAAAGCGGCCGTGGCTCCCTCCCGCAGTGGGCGCCCAGGTATCACTCGGTTCTGCGCAAGAGGACAGCTCTCGGGGCTCCCACATGTACGGGTGCGGTCGCTCACAAGGCGGTCGGCCGTCCGCAGACGGGGACGCTCTACCAGGCAGCGGAAAGGCCAGGCCGTGACATCCGCGGTCACGACCGACACGTCCGCCCGACCCGGCTACGGGCAGCTCCTGCGCACACCCGGCGCCCTCTCCTTCGTCCTCCCCGGCTTCGCCGCCCGCCTGCCCTTCGGCATGCTGACCATCAGCATCCTGCTGCTCGTCCAGCACGCCACCGGCTCCTACGGCGACGCGGGGATCGTCTCCGCCGTCACCGGCGTCTCCATGGCCCTGTTCGCCCCGGTCATGGGCAAGCTCACCGACCGCCGCGGCCAGAGCGCCGTCCTCGTGCCGGTCGTCCTCGCCCACGCCACCGCGGTCTCCGCCCTGACCGCGCTGGCCCTGCTCGGCGCCCCGCTGTGGGCGCTCGCGCTGGCCGCCGTCCCGGCCGGCGCCTCCGTCCCGCAGGTCGGACCCATGGTCCGGTCCCGCTGGGCGGCCAAGCTCGAGGGGTCCCCGCTGCTGCCGACGGCGGCCGCGTTCGAGTCCGTCACCGACGAGTTCACCTTCGTCGTGGGCCCGGTGCTCGCCACCGCCCTGTGCACCGGCGTCCACCCGGCGGCCGGCCTGTCCACCGAAGCGGCCCTGACCCTGCTCGGCGGCCTGTTCTTCGCCGCGCAGCGCGCCACCGAGCCGAAGGCCGTCCCGCAGGCGGCCCACGGCGAGAAGCACGCCTCGGCGCTGTCCTTCCCGGGCCTGCGCGTCCTGATCGTCGCGTTCCTCGGCATCGGCGCCGTCTTCGGCGGCATGCAGGTCTCGCTCACCGCCTTCGCCGAAGAGATCGGCAACCCGGGCGCCAACGGGCTGCTGTACGGCATCTTCGCGGCCGGCAACATGGTCGCCGGCATCACCATGGGCGCCGTCGCCTGGAAGATCGGCCCGCGCCGCCGCCTGATCCTGGGCTACGTCGGCCTGACCGCTGCCGCCTCGGTCCTGTGGGCCGTGAACTCCGCGGTCCTGATGGGCGCGATCGGCCTGCTCGTCGGCCTGTGCATCGCCCCCGCGCTGATCACCGGCTACACGATGATCGAGCAGCTGGTCCCGGCCGCCTCGCGCACCGAGGCCTTCACCTGGCTGACCGGCGCGGTCGCCTTCGGGCAGGCCGTCGCCGTGATCGTGGCCGGCCGCCTGACGGACGCGCACGGCTCCTCGTACGGATTCCTGGTGCCGATGGCGGCCACCGCGCTCGCGCTGGCCACCCTCGTGGCACTGCGGGCGAAGCTGGCCCCGAAGGCCCCCAGCCGGATCATCAGCTCCTCCGCGGCAGCGGCGGACTCCGCCGAGCGTGGTGTCGGTCACCGCGTGCCCGTGACGGTGGACTGATCGACCGGAATACGTCACCATGGAGCATCGTTAGCACTCATCGAGTCAGAGTGCCAGGAGGAAATTCGTGCCGACCTACCAGTACCAGTGCACTGAGTGCGGTGAGGGCCTTGAGGCCGTGCAGAAGTTCACCGATGACGCACTGACCGAGTGCCCGAGCTGCAACGGACGCCTGAAGAAGGTGTTCTCCGCGGTCGGCATCGTCTTCAAGGGATCCGGTTTCTACCGGAACGACAGCCGCGGTGCCTCGTCCAGCAGCACCCCCGCCTCCTCCTCGAAGTCGGCGTCGTCCACCACGTCGACGGCCTCCGCCGCCCCGGCCGCCTCGTCGTCGGGCAGCAGCGCCGGCTCCACCTCGGCCGCCTGACCCGGCCCACCCGGTTCCTCGCGAAGGCCCCGCCGCCCCTCGGGCAGCGGGGCCCTCGCGCATGCCCGGTTAGGGTGGCCGCATGGCTAACGCAGAGATCGGTGTCATCGGCGGTTCGGGCTTCTACTCCTTCCTGGAGGACGTCTCCGAGATCCAGGTGGACACCCCGTACGGGCCCCCGAGCGACTCCCTCTTCCTCGGCGAGCTGGCCGGGCGGCAGGTCGCCTTCCTGCCCCGCCACGGCCGCAGCCACAAGGTCCCGCCGCACCGGATCAACTACCGGGCCAACCTGTGGGCCCTGCGCTCCATGGGCGTGCGCCAGGTGCTCGGCCCGTGCGCGGTCGGCGGGCTGCGCGCCGAGTACGGTCCGGGCACGCTGCTCGTCCCCGACCAGCTGGTCGACCGTACGAAGTCCCGCGCCCAGACGTTCTTCGACGGGGAGCCGCTGCCCGACGGGACCGTCCCCAACGTCGTGCACACCACCTTCGCCGACCCCTACTGCCCGGTCGGGCGGTCGGTGGCGCTCGCCGCGGCGCGCGGCCGGGCCTGGGAGCCGGTGGACGGCGGGACCATGGTCGTCGTCGAGGGCCCCCGGTTCTCCACCCGGGCCGAATCGCAGTGGCACGCGGCCATGGGCTGGTCGGTCGTCGGCATGACCGGCCACCCCGAGGCGGTCCTCGCGCGCGAGCTGGGGCTCTGCTACACGTCGATGGCGCTGGTGACGGACCTGGACGCGGGCGCGGAGACCGGTGAGGGCGTCTCCCACACCGAGGTGCTGCGGGTGTTCGGCGAGAACGTCGGGCGGCTGCGCGAGGTGCTCTTCGACGCGGTGGCGGCCCTGCCCGCGACCGACTCCCGCGACTGCCTGTGCACGCACGCGCACGACGGCTGGGACCTGGGCATCGAGCTGCCGTAGGGTCCGGGGCCGCGCGCACCGGGGGCCCGGGGCCGCGCGTGCCGGGGCCCGGGGCCGCGCGTGCCGGGGTCCGGGGCCGCGCGTGCGGGTCCGGGGCCTACTCGCCCGTTACGCGCAGCAGCAGCTTGCCCGTGGTGGTCCGGCCGTCCATCAGGCGATGCGCCTCGGCGGCTTCGGACAGCGGGAACTCCGCGGTGATCGGCAGCTCCACCGCGCCGCTCGCGACGAGCCGGAAGGACGCGGCGGCGATGGCGCGCAGCGCCCGGGGGTCGTCCTGGGCGAGGGCGAGGATGGAGAAGCCGGCGACCGAGAGTCCGCGCGGGTACAGCTCTGCCGGGCCGGCCTGCCAGGGCGCGGCCCCGCCGGCGTTCCCGTACGAGACGAGCCGGCCGAAGCGGGCGAGGGCGCCGAGGCTGCGGCGCAGGGTGTCCCCGCCGACCGGGTCGAGGACGAGGTCGACGCCTCGGCCGCCGGTGGCCCGGCGCACCCCCTCGGGGAACCCGTCGCCGACGAAGACCTCGTCGTACCCGGACGCGAGGGCCTCCTCGGCCTTTCCGGGGCGCGAGACGACCCCGTAGACGGCGCCCGCTCCGGCGAGCCGGGCGACCTGGCCGGCCACGGTGCCGACGCCGCCGGCCGCGCCGTGGACGAGGACGCTCTCGCCGGCGCGCAGCCGGCCGACCTCGTGGATCAGGGCCTGGACGGTGGGCAGGACGGTCGGCAGGGTGGCGCCGGTGCGCAGGGGGATCCCCTCGGGCAGCGCGAAGACGGTCGCGGCGGGGGCGAGGGCGACCTCGGCGTAGCCGCCGTGCGCGGTGAGCGCGGCGACCTCCTGGCCCGGGGCCAGTCCCTCGACGCCGGGGCCGACGGCCCGGATCCGGCCGGAGACCTCCAGGCCGGGGCGGAAGGGCAGGGCCGGGACGCGGTAGCCCTCGGAGCGGGCCTTGAGGTCGGCGAAGTTGACCCCGGCGTAGGCGACGTCGATGGCCACCTCGCCCGGGCCGGGCTCCGGTACGGGCGCTTCGGTGACCCGGAGCACCTCGGGTCCGCCGAACTCCTGGAACTCGATCGCGCGCATGGCTGTCCCCCGACCACTAGACTGTTCAATGAAAAGCGAACACTGCTCTGGGGTGTGAATGTACGGTCTTCATCGAACACTCCGCAAGGGCAGGCAGGCACGGCAGGCGGTCGAGGAACGGCAAGGAGCCGCAATGGGACACCGGGCAGAACCAGAGCACACCCACCCGGAACAGGTGCCCGTCCAGGCCGCACTGGCCGCGCTGGCCGATCCGGTACGGCTCCGGCTCGTACGGGAGCTCGCGGCGGCGGGCGACTGGGAGCGGGCCTGCGGCACCTTCGACGTGCCCGTCGGCAAGGCGGCGCTGAGCCACCACTTCGCGGTGCTGCGCTCGGCCGGACTGCTCGAGCAGCGCGACCAGGGGCCGCGGCGGGTCAACCGGCTGCGGCGCGCGGAGTTCGAGGCGCGGTTTCCGGGGCTGCTGGAGTTGGTGCTGCGCGAGGAGACCGCGGGCGGGGCGGGCGCTGAGTAGCCCGGACGGGTGAGGGGGTTGTCCACAGGCTGGGGATCGTCCACAGGCGCGAGCGGGGGCGGGCGGGGCGGCGGATCGTGAGGGGTGTCCGGACGCCGGGTCCGGGCATCGGTGCCTACCCAGCTCGGTGGTGGTCGTCATGTCAGTCATGTCCGGGTCCACGTCCGGGGCCATGTCCGGGGCCGCTCAGGGCCGTTGTGCCCCTGCTCCCCTCTCGCCCTGTCCTCCCGCCCGGCCCGTGCCCGCGTTCGCACCGCTGCGGGTGGGCCGGGGCGGGGACCGGCTGCGCCGTGCCCTGCGGCGCCGGCGGCGGGGCGCCTCGGCGGCGCTGGCCGTCGCCGCGGCCGCGCTGGCCGTGGCGGGCGGCGCCCAGGCCGCCCAGCCGTCCCGCGGGGCCGCGCCCCCGGTGGTGAAACCGCCGCCCGCCCCGGTGCGGATGGTCTCGGCCCCGGTCCGGATCGCCGATGCGGCGACGGTGCGGCTGCTGCGGCCCGGGGACCGGGTGGACGTGGTCGCGGCCGAGCGCACCGGGGCGTCCCGGGTGGTGGCCGCCGGGGCGCGGGTCGCCGAAGTGCCCGCGCCGGAGCAGGGTGCGGGGGACGGCGGGGCGCTGGTGGTCCTGGCGGTGCCCAGGGAGACGGCGCGGGAGCTCCTGGGGGCGGGTGCGGTGGCTCGGCTGGCGGTGGCGCTGTGCTGAAGGGGACATTCATGCCGATTCGGACGGGCGTGCTGTCACGTCACCGCGGATCCGCCGCCGATTGGACACGCCGGGCCCCGACTGCCGTAGCTTTCGGAACCGTTGGCTCCATGTCGGGCGGATTCGAGGAGAGGCTCAGTGGTGAGCGAGAAGAAGGAGAGCGTCCTGGCGGGCTTCAAGGCCTTCCTGATGCGCGGCAACGTCGTCGACCTGGCGGTCGCCGTGGTGATCGGCGCCGCGTTCACGAACATCGTGAACTCGGTGGTCAAGGGGATCATCAGCCCGCTGGTCGGCGCCATCGGAACGAGGAGCCTGGACGTCTACTCCTCCTGCCTGAAGGGCCCGTGCGGCATCGACGCCAAGGGGGAGGCGATCGGCGTCAACATCCTGTGGGGTTCCGTGCTGAACGCCGCGCTGACCTTCCTGATCACGGCCGCGGTCGTCTACTTTCTGATGGTGCTGCCCATGGCGAAGTACCTGTCCAGGATGGAGCAGCGGCGCAAGGTCCGGGAGGGCGTCCAGGAGACCATCGTGGTCACCGAACTGGAGGTCCTCAAGGAGATCCGGGACGAGCTGGTCAGCCAGCGCCGCAGCGGCGAACCGGGGGTCCCCGGATCCCGGTACTAGCCGGTCAGAGGTGGTGCGGCGGCTTCTCGTCGAGGAAGCGGGCCAGGTCGGCCGCGCTCCCGGAGGACGGCGGCCGCTCACCCCACCCGCGGTCGGTGTCGTCGGCGGACTGCTGGTCCAGCGGGTCGTCGAAGACGAGCCGCGGCCGGGGCTTCGGCGCGGCGGCCGCGGACTCGGTCCGTGATCCGCCCTCCGCGGGTACGGGCGCGGGCGCGGGCTGCGGATCGGGGGCGGGGGCGCTGCTCATACCTCCAGGGTACGGGCGCCCGGGCGGGGCACGTGCGGGGCCCGGGGCCGCGCGCCTCGTCTGCCGGGCGGTCCACGGCTGGTGTGCTGGCCGGTATGACGTACGTACCGATGGCCGCGCGCGACCGGGAGGAGAGCCATCGGGCCTCCACCCCGCTGGAGCTGTTCTTCGACCTGTGCTTCGTCGTCGCGGTGGCGCAGGCCGGCCGGCAGCTGGTCCACGCGCTCGCCGAGGGCCACGTCGGCAGTGGTGTGAGCGGCTACCTCTTCGTGTTCTTCGGCGTCTGGTGGGCGTGGATGAACTTCACCTGGTTCGCCTCCGCCTACGACGTGGACGACGTTCCCTACCGGGTGGCGACCCTGGTGCAGATCTCCGGCGTGCTCATCTACTCGGCCGGTATCCCGCGCGCCTTCAACGACAACGACTGGACCATCGCCGTCATCGGCTACGTGGTGATGCGCCTGCCGCTCACGGTGCAGTGGCTGCGGGCGGCTGCCGGGGAGCAGGGCGCGGCCCGCCGCTGCGCGCTGACCTACGCGGTCGGGCTGGTGGTCTGCCAGGCCGCCTGGGTGTCCCTGCTCGCGGCGCCCGAGCACAGCCGCCGGTGGCTGTTCCTCGTGTGCGTGGCGGCGGAGCTGATGGTGCCGGTGGTGGCCGAGCGGGGGCACCAGACGCAGTGGCATCCGCACCACATCGCCGAGCGGTACGGCCTGTTCACCATCATCGTCCTCGGCGAGACGATCGCCGCCAGCACGGTCGCGGTCCAGTCCGCGATCGACGAGCACGAGGCCCTCGGCGAACTGCTGCCGATCGCGGCGGGCGGGCTGCTGCTGGTCTTCGCCGCCTGGTGGATCTACTTCGCCGTCCCGGTCCACGACCGGCTGCGGACCAACCGCGAGGCCATCCCGTGGGGGTACGGGCACTACGTGATCTTCGCGGCGGCCGCCGCGATCGGCGCCGGGATCGAGGTGGCGATCGAGCACACGGTCGGCAAGGCCCACGTCTCGCAGCTCACCGCCAATCTCGCGGTGTGCGTGCCGGCGGCGCTGTATTTGGCCTTCGTGTGGCTGCTGCACTCCCGGCACTTCAAGCGCGGCGCGGCCCAGCAGCTGACCCTGCCGGTGTCCGCGGCGGTGATCCTCGCCTGCGCCTGGACCGGGACGCACGCGGTGCTGTGGACGGGGCTGGTCGCCGCGGCCACGGTCGCATTGGGCGTGACCTTGGCCGATCGGGAGCGTTCTGGTGCGTGAGGAGCGCGGGCGGCGTCGGCCGCGGCAGCCGCGCCGGCGACAGGAAGAAGAAACGATGAACGTCCCGGTACAGCGGTACGCGCACACGGGCTCGGCGGTGGCGGAGTACGGGGAGCTCGCCGACCCCGCCTTCTGGCAGCAGCCCCCGGCCGCCCGGCTCGCGGCCTTCGCCCGGCTGCGGGCCCTGGACTCCCCCGTCTACGTGCCGGAGGGCAAGGGTCGCGGCCACTGGGCGCTCGTACGCCATGCGGACGTACAGGAGGCGAGCCGGCTGCCGAAGGTGTTCGCGAGCGCCCCCGGGGTGACCACGCCCGAGCCGGCCCGGTGGGTGCGGGCCCTGTTCGGGGACTCGATGGTCAACCTGGACGGCGCCGACCACGCCCAGCTGCGCAAGATCGTCCAGCGGGCGTTCACGCCCCGTCTGCTGGCGGCCGCCGAGGCCGACATCCATGCGGTGGCCGCACGGATCGTGGACGACGTCCTGGCCGAGGAGCCCGACGAGTTCGTCTCGGCGGTGGCGTCCCGGCTGCCGCTGGAGGTCATCTGCAACATGATGGGCATCCCGGAGCGCTACCGGCCGGAGATCGCCGACCGCGTGAACCACGCCTCCGAGAACATCGGCGTCGAGCGGGGCCTGGCCTCCCGGCTGCGGATGCCCGGCCGGGGGCTGCGGGCGCTGGCCCGGATGCAGCGGATGGTCGCGGGCATCGGCCGCGAGCGGCGCAAGAACCCGACCGACGACCTGATCTCGGCGCTGGTCTGCGCGAACGTGGACGGGCAGGCCCTGGGCGCCCGCCAACTCGGGGCGTTCTTCTCCCTGCTGATGGTCGCCGGAGTGGAGACCACGCGCAACGCGATCACCCACGGGCTGACCCTGCTGACCGACCACCCCGGCCAACGGGACCTGCTGCTGGAGGACTTCGAGGCGTACGCGGACGGCGCGGTGGACGAGATGATCCGGCACTCGACGCCCATCATCCAGTTCCGCCGGACGGTGGCCGCCGAACACACCCTGGGCGGGCACCTGTTCCGGCCAGGCGACAAGGTGGTGCTCTACTACGCCTCCGCCAACCGCGACGAGGCGGTCTTCCCCGACCCCGACGCCTTCGACATCACCCGCTCGCCCAACCCCCACCTGGGCTTCGGCGGCGGCGGACCGCACTTCTGCCTGGGCGCGCACCTGGCCCGGGTCGAGATGAAGGCCCTGTTCCGGGAGCTGCTGACGCGGCCGGTCGGGCTGCGCGCGGTGGGGCTGCCGGACCTGGCGGGGTCGAACTTCGACAACCGCGTCCGGTCGCTGCGGTTCGCGTTCGACCAGCCGTAGCGCCCGCGCCGGAGCACCAGAACCGGAGGCACCCACACCGGGGGCGCCCGCACCGGCGGCGCTCCCGGCGGGAGAGGGGCCGGCCGCCGGGCAGGCTGGGAGCCCGGCGGCCGGGGCGGGGGGGGGCAGGGCCCGGCTGCTAGTGGAGGCGGCGCACCGACAGCACGCAGTGGGCGCTGCCCGTGAGCACCTCCTCGTCGCCGGCGAAGGCCTGGAGGGTCTCCGGGGCGACCGGCCGGCCCGGCACGGCCTCGGGCCAGGCGCGCGTGGCGAACAGGAAGTAGGCCTGGCCGCTCTCGTTCGCCGCGTCCACCCACTCCTTCGGGGCGGTGCAGGTGGCGTTCAGTCCGGGCATGGTGAGGGCGAGCTGGTCGTTCGCCAGCACGATCTGGACCGGGAAGGCGTTCGGGTTGCGGGTCCCGTCCATGACGACGTCGCCGATGGGCAGGCCGATCTCCTCCAGCAGCCCGCGGGCGGCGGCCTCGCCGGCCTCCTTGCCCTGCGGGCCGTCGCCCAGCGTGTAGGCGAGGAGGTACGGGATGTCGTGGCCCTCGGAGGGGTCGCCGATCCAGGCGAGCACCGAAAGGGTGCCGAGCTGGGACCGGTCGATTTCGGCTTGAGTTGAAGTCATGCGCCGCACCCTAGTCGCCCGGCCGATGACCCCTTCACAGCCTTTCACCCGGGCGGGCTAGACCGCCCAGAATCCTTCTCCGGAATTCGACTGGACGTTCGCGTCCTGATACTGCAGGCGCACAATGCGAGCGTTTTTCGGAACTTCGAACACGACCCATCCCTCTGCCCGCTCACCGACCGCGAGGGAATCGAAGACGAGGGGTTTGCCGGTGGTCAGCTCACCGGTCCGCACCACGCCGTGGCGCCCGCCCGCGCTGTCGTACGCCCACATGCGCCCGAGCGCCCCGTACGAGGCGCCGCCGACGTTGACGAACGACATCGAGGCGGCCACCCAGCGCTTGTCGGCGGGCGGGGCGAAGTCCTTCTCGACGCTGACCGCGGGGTCGACGTACGCGTTGAGCACGGCCTGGAGGTGGCGGCCCACCTGGCGTCCGTGGAACTTCACGGAGTCGCCGACGTGGGCTTCCTTCACTGCGCCCTGGCCCTGGCCCGCGCCGGCCGCAGCGGGCGCGGGATCGTCCTCGGCGCCCGGCGCGCCGTCGTCCACCGGGACGGCGGGCGCCGCCGCGGGGGCGAGCGCGGCGCCGTCGGAGGACGCGGAGCAGGCAGTGGCGCCGAAAAGGAGGAGGGGCAGGAGGGCGGCGGCGAGGGCGGAGCGGGAGGCGGACTGGCTCATGCGCGATCCCTTCGGGGACCTTCGGGGACGTATTCCGGCCAGTCTCACGCGCCCGAGCGGGGAATTGCACACACCGACACGGGTGTGCGCGGCCAGTTGGCGCCCGACTGCCAGCACAATGCGTTCCGACGGATTTCCGCCACCCCGAATCCACCTGGAGGAACGATGGGTACGACCGGCCGCCGAATGGCCCTGGCCGCTCTTTCCGCTCTGGCCGCCGCTGCCGCATTCACCGCACCGGCCACTGCCGCGTCCCACAATTCCGCTATTTCCGTACAGCCGTACGCTCACATCGGTGAGGACGGCACGATCACCCTTTCCGGGACCTACCGCTGCAACGCGGGGTCACCCACGGGGGCGACGCAGATCTCCGCGACGGTGGTGCAGGAGGAGACGCACCTGACCACCAGCGCCGGCGAGGCCGTCTGCGACGGTGCCGAGCACGAGTGGCAGAGCACCGGCAGGCTCCCGCAGAGCCTCGGCCTGCCCGGCGACGTCCACCCCGGGGCGGCCCGGTTCGAGGCCCGGATCCAGGAGGTGCGCTTCTCCGGGCTGATGCCGAAGTCGGTCAGCGTCTTCGCCGAGGACGTCCAGGAGGGCGAGATCCTGACCTGAGCCGGGTCCCCGCTCCCGGGCCCCGCACGGTGCGCTGCATGGTGCGCCGCGTGGTGCGGCGTGCGCCGTGCGCCGTGCGCCGTGCGCCGTGTCGGCCGGTAGCCGCCGCTACCGGCAGGCGGGCGCCACGCCCGTCATCGACATGAACGCGACCGTCCGGCAGCCGGGCTCCGCGTGCCGGCGGCCCGTCGCCCAGCCGACTGCGGTCGGCAGTCCGGCGGCCAGCAGGAGCAGCGCCAGCAGGGCAGGGGCGGTGCGCCCGCTCAGGCGGCGGCGCACAGGAGGATCCGTTCCGTACAGCTCGGGCACGTCGGTCTCATGGAGGGCATCGTCGCCCCTCCCCCGGTCCGCCGCAACTCGGCGTGACCGTCCGGTCACCCCACGCTCCGGCGGCTGCCCGCCGTGTCGAACTCGCACCACACCGCCTTGCCGTCGCCGCGGGACTCCACGCCCCAGTGGGTGGCCACCGCGTCCACCAGGAGCAGCCCGCGCCCGGTGGTGGCCGCCTCCCCCGGCGTGCGGCGGCGCGGCCAGACGCTGGAGCGGTCCTTCACCCACAGCCGGATCCGCCGGGTCGGCTCGGGCAGCACCTCCATGGTCAGCACCGCTCCCCCGTCGGTGTGCAGCAGCGCGTTGACCAGCAGTTCCCCGGCCGCGAGCTCCACGTCGTCGGCGAGCTCGGGCATGCCCCAGTCCCGCAGGGCCTGCCGCAGCGCGTACCGGGCCTCCGACAGGCCCTCCGGGTCGGCCTGGTGGATGTACTGGTGGATCCGCGGGGCCCGGTGGGTGCCGGGGTCCGGGGCCCGGCGCAGTACCAGCAGTGCCACGTCGTCGCCGGAGCCCCAGCGTTCCCAGAGCCGGTCCGAGAGGTGGTCGGCGAGCGCCCCGGCCTCCTGCGGGCCGCTGCGGACCGCGTGGGCGAGGGCGTCCATGCCCTGGGAGATGGCGGTGCCGGGCTCCTCCACCAGGCCGTCCGTGCACAGCACCAGCGTCTCCCCGGGGACGAGGTCGAGCCGGGTCTCGGGGAAGTCCTCCTGCTCGAAGACCGAGGCCAGCCCGAGCGGCAGCCCGCCGCGCACGTTGGGCCAGCCGGTCCGCCCGTCGGTGTGCCGGATCAGCGGCCCCAGGTGGCCCGCGCGGACCGCTCGTACGCCGCCGGTCTCCAGGTCCACCTGGGCGTACATGCAGGTGGCGAAGCGCTCGGTGTCCAGCTCGGCCAGGAAGCGGGAGGCCCGCGCCAGCACGGTCGACGGCGGATGCCCCTCGCCCGCGTACGCCCGCAGCGCGATCCGGAGCTGGCCCATGATCGCCGCCGCGTGCGTGTCGTGCCCCTGGACGTCGCCGACGACGAGGCCGACCCGGTCGCGGGGCAGGGCGATCACGTCGTACCAGTCCCCGCCGACCTCCCGGCCGCTCCACGCGGAGTGGTAGCGC
Organism: Streptomyces sp. NPDC046876; assembly: GCF_040645035.1. NCBI lineage: Bacteria > Bacillati > Actinomycetota > Actinomycetes > Kitasatosporales > Streptomycetaceae > Streptomyces > Streptomyces sp. NPDC046876. Next base: position 132,761 of record NZ_JBEYXK010000005.1, read on the forward strand.
ACGGCGATCTCCCCGCCGGTGATCTCCGGGATCCGGCGCGGGAGCATCGAGGCCTGCAGGCCGGTGGCGAACTCGCGCTCCTGGTCGAACAGCAGCGCCCGCTGCAGGGACTGCGCCACGATGCCGGCCAGGCCCAGGCACAGGTTGCGCTCCTCGGGGCTGAACTCGGTGCGCCGCCGGTAGAACAGCACCAGCCCGCCGATCGACTTGGCCTGGGCGATCAGCGGCAGGTAGGCGGCCGCGTCGAAGCGGATCCGGTTCAGGTAGTCCGCGAGCATCGGGAACTCGTCCGCGAGGGCCGTGAGCGAGGTGACGAACCGGGCCTTGCGGGTGATCACCGCCTGGGACAGCGGCAGGGAGCCGTCGAGCCGGGTGAACCTGCGCTCGCTGAGGATCTCCAGTGACTCACCGCTGAGCGCGATGATCTTGATGGCGCCGTTCTCGACCAGCCCCAGGGCCAGCCCGTCGGCGCCCAGCCGCTCCAGGGCGCCCGCGCCGGTCAGCGCCGCCGTGACGTCGTCGACGGTCACCGCCCGGGACAGGGCCTCGGTGGTCCGCTGCACGATCGTCGCCTGCTTGGCCCGCGCCGACTCCAGCTTGCGCAGCACGGTCATGTGGGCGAGCTCGGCGGTCGCGTCGCGCACGATCCCCACGATGCGCCGCGCCTGCCCTCTGCTGTCGCGCAGGATCCTGCCCTGGGTGTGTGTCCACTGGTCGGTGCCGTCGCGCCGCTGCACCGTGAAGTACGAGCCGTACGTCTCGGCGCCCCCGTCCAGCGCGGAGCGCACCGAATCCGCCAGGCGCGCCGCGTCGTCGGGCGGGATCCGCAGGCCGAGCCCCTCCGGGGTGTTGTCGAACTCCTCCGGCTCCAGGTCGAAGACCTCGTACGCGGCAGCGTCCAGCGACAGGGCCCCGGCCTCCAGGTCCCACTCGAAGCTGCCCATGCCGTTCAGTGCGAGCCGCTGCCCGGGACCGGTCACGGGGTCGTGGCGGCCCCGCCCGGGTCGCGGGCCGTGCCCCGGCACCGGACCGTGCCCCGGCACTGGACCGTGCCCCGGCACCGGACCGTGCCCCGGTCCCTGCACCGGTCCGTGGCCCTGCCCGTGGCCCGGTCCCTGCCCCGGCCCGTGCCCGGGCCTGTCGTGCTCCGCCGCTGCCACCAGTCACACCACCTAACGGCCGGGCCAGCACGGCTGGGAGATCAGCCGCTCCCACTCCTCGTCAGGATGCCCCGGGAGGGTGCGTCCGGCCTCCCGCCAGCGCTTGACGAGGGACAGGTAGATCGTCGTCTGGTCCGGCGCCGCATGCGCGGGAGGGCCGTACGGGCTCCCGTACGAGGAGCCGTACGGTGCGGCCCTCGCGGTCGCGGGCTGCTCCGACCGGCTGGCCGGGATGCGCACCCAGCCGCGGCCCTGTGCTCGCTGCTCCGCACTCATCGGCGACCCCTCTCAGCTCACCGCGCAGACGTCTTCGGATGCCCCGCGCCGGCCCGGGCGGGCCGTGCGGTCCCGAGGGGGCCGACCGGCCGGCCCCGGGCGCCGAGGCGCCTTCGGACTCCTGAGACCAGTCTCCCCGCCGTGAACCCCGCACCGTGCACGAATCGCATGGAAGGGCCGAATGAGGGAGCCGTCAACAGCCCCGCGAAGAACAGCCCCGGCCAGGAGGACTCGAAATCGGCGCCGAGCTCCGGCGTGCCGCCGTCCCCGACGGTCTCCAGGGCGGCCCGCAGCCGGGCGTCCAGCAGCCCCAACCGCGCCAGGTCCGGGTGGAAGCCGGTGGCCGCGATGACGTGGGCGACGTCCAGGACGACGGACTCGCCGGCTGCGGTGGTCAGCCCCAGCCTGGTCCGGTCGCCCACCGCGACCGCCCGGTGCAGCCGGTGCCCGAGCAGCACGGGCACCCGCTGCTCGAAGCGGTCGCGCAGCCACCAGGCCCCGGCGGGCCCGAGCGCGGTCGCGGCGATCCGCTCCCTGGTCGGCGCGGGCAGCCGGCGCACCGCCCACGGCAGCTCGGACCACACCCAGCTGCGCCAGCCGGTGCCCAGCCCGCTGTGCGGATTGCGCAGGGCGCGCAGGGCCGGCCGCTCCAGGGGCTGGGGCACGGTGTTCCAGTTCAGCCGGGACCGCCGGGCGACGAGGACGGGCCGGGCCCCGGTCTCGGCGAGCAGGGCGGCGGTCTCCAGGGCGGCCTGCCCGGCCCCGACGACGGCGACCTCCTGACCGGCGAAGCGGGAGAGGTCGCGGTGGCCGCTGCTGTGCGAGTAGTGGCCGGGCGGCAGCTCGCGCAGGGCCCCGGGGTGGCGGACGAAGGGCATCACCCCGACGGCGAGGGCGACGGTGCGGGCGAGCAGCGGCGGCCCCTCGGCGGTGCGGATGCGGAAGCCGTCGCCCTGCGGGGTGACCTCGGTGACGGTCACCTCCTCCACCTCGGGCGCGGCGCGCCGGGCGAACCACAGGCCGTACGCGCTGAAGACGTCGATCGGCAGCGGGCGGCCGTGCTCGGCGGCCAGCCCGCGGCCGGCGCAGTACTCGGCCAGGGTGTGCCGGCCGCCGGGGGCGGACAGGTTGGAGGACCAGGGCTCCGACTTCAGGTACATGCCCTCGGGCATGTGGTCGCGCCACGAGGCCATGGGCCGCCCGAGCACGCGCACGCCGATCCCGGCCGCCCTCGCGTGCGCGGCGATCGACAGCCCGTACGGCCCGGCGCCGACCACGACGAGATCGTCCATCCGCGTCACCGCTGTCCCTCCAGTCTCATGGGTCCTCCACCGGTCTCAGCGGCGGTACGGGGCCGGGGGCCGGGCGCGCCGTCACCACGGGCTTCCCCCGGCCCGGCGCGCCAAACGCCGCGCGGCCCGGTGTCGCCCGCAGGGCGCACCGCGCCGGCTCGCGTCCCCTCACCGGGTCACCAGCTCGTCCGGTTCGGCGGCTGCCGCAGGGCCCGGCGGGCCCTGCGGCGCCGTGGCGGCGGGCGGCGGGGCGGACGGAGCCGGTGCCACGGCCGCCGGCGGCGGTCCCGGGGCGGGCGCCGTCGGGCCGGTGGGCGGCGGCGCCGCGGGCGGGGCCAGGTCGCGGACGCGCTGGCGCGGGGCGCGCACCACCGCGCGCGCCGTGCGGCGGCCGTGTGCGGGAACCGTCCGCAGGACGCTCGCCCCCTTGCCCGCGCCGCGACCGAGGAACGCGGCGAGCATCGCGAGGAACGGCATCAGGTCGTCGGCGGCGAACCAGGCGGGCTCCACCCGCCCCCGCTCCGCCCGCGACACCGCCCGCAGCGGCCCGGTGCCGCGCACCGGCGCGCACACCGCCCGGCGCTCCGGCGCCCGCTCCGGCACGCGCTCGGCGCCGCGCTCCGCCGCCCGCTCCCGCACCCGCTCCGGCCCGCCCTCCGGCCGGCGTCCCGCCGGTACGACCGGCACCACCGCCGTCCGGCGCACCGGCTGCAGCGGCCACTGCCGCCCGCGCACCGCCGCCAGCAGCGCGTAGTTCTCCGCGACGAACACCCGCCCGGGCCCGCCGGACGGCTGCGGGACCTGCTGCCCCGTCAAGTCCAGGTACACGGCCTGTACGACGTCCAGCCCGGCCGCGTCGGTGAACAGCCGGAACTGCGCCCCCGGCCGGGGGTTGAAGTCCACCAGCCTGAAGCAGCCGTTCTCGTCCCGGCGGAAGTCCAGGTCCAGGATCCCCTGGTAGCCCAGGCGTTGGGCGATCCGCAGCCCGGCCTCCTCCACCGCCGGGTCCGGCAGCCAGCGCCCCACCGCCGTCAGCCCGGTGCGCACCGGCCACGACAGCTCCTTGCGGCCCGATCCCGCGAGCAGCGGGCGCCCGCCCCGCGCGAAGGCCCCGTGGAAGAACCAGTCCGTGTCGGTGCCCGCCGGCAGGAACCGCTGGAGCAGCAGCCGGCTCCCGGCCTCCCCGGAGCGCTCGTACAGCCGGCGCGCCTCGACGGCGGTGTGCACGAGGGTGGTGCTGCGCAGGCCGGCTCCCGCGGGCAGCAGCCAGGGCCGGCTCCACTTGGCGACGGCGGGCAGGCCGAGGCGCCAGGCGGCCTCGGCGGCCTCCGCCCCGTCGGCCGGGATCACGGTCTCCGGGTGCGGGATGTCCCAGCGCGCGCACAGCCGCGAGAGCTCCGCCTTGTCGGCCACGCGCGCCGGGAGCCCGTCGGGCTGATGGGGGATCCGGAACCGCCCGGCGAGCATCGGCGCGATCCGCGCGACGGCGATGGCGCTCAGGTCGTCCATCGCGACGAGCACCGCCGGCCGGCCGATCCGCTCGGACACCCCGACGAGGCACTCCAGCAGCGCCTCCGGCGCCTCGGGGTCCAACCCGCCCGAAGGCCCGGGATGTACGGCGTGCAGGTACCGCGAGCGCCCCATGGGACCTCCCCCGGCCTCGACGACGGCATGGACCTCCACGCCCTTGCGACCGAGGGATCTGACGGCGCCGAGGGTTCCGTGGTGGAACGGATTCCGGTCGAGTCTGAGCACAACAGCGGGCACATGGCCGGCGAACTCGTACATGGAAACGGTGTCTTTCACCTAGTCGGACCAAGCGGGGAGAGTGCGCAGCTGCGAATGGCCTACGCAGGCTGTCACCGGACAGGCCATTCGTCGGATGTGATGCCTAACGTCTGTGACAAGCACACCGATTCGGGAGAGCCCGGGAGATGCCATGCCCAGACCACACCGCCGCCTGGCGAGCACCTGCATCGGTACGGTCACGGCCGGGCTGCTCGCCACCGGCGCCGCCCTCGCCGCCCCCGACGAGGAACAGCCGAAGACGCCGGCGGACACCGCCATGGGCGCCTACCTCGACTACGGGCCGCGCGGGGTCGCCCGGATCCCACTCCTGTCGAGCTGGCTCGGCGGCCGGGAGATCCGGGTCGGCCACACGTATCTGCCCGGCGACCGGTGGTCCGGCATCGAGGGCGGCGTCGGCTTCCTGGAGGACTGGGCCGAATGGCGCCAGGCGAAGCAGGACCGGATGTTCGTCCTCAACGTCCCCATGCAGGAGCACAACGAGGGCAGGGTGCCCGACGCCCAGGTCGCCCAGCTGATCCGGGCGGGCGCGGACGGCGCGTACGACCACCACTTCAGGCGGCTCGCCGAGCGGCTGGTGGACCTGGGCGTGCCGGACACGGTGATCGTGCTCGGCTGGGAGATGAACGGGGTCACCTACACCCACCGCTGCGCGCCGGACCCGGACCGCTGGAAGGCGTACTGGCGGCGCATCGTCAACACGATGCGCTCCGTCCCCGGGCAGGAGTTCACGTTCGATTTCGCCCCCAACCGCGGTGCGGACGCGATCGGCTGGACCCGCTGCTACCCGGGCGACGACGTGGTCGACATCATCGGCATGGATTCGTACGACCAGGGCCCGGGCCGCACCTTCGACGACATGGTCACCCAGCCGTACGGGCTCCAGCACCAGGTCGACTTCGCGAAAGCACACGGCAAGCGGGTCTCGTACCCGGAGTGGGGGCTGTTCCGGCGCGGGGACAACCCCGAGTACGTGAAGCGCATGCTCCAGTGGATCGACGAGCAGAAGCCCGTCTACCACACCATCACCGACTACTGCCCGCACGGCGTGTGGCAGTGCAAGCAGAACCCGCGGTCGGCGTGGGCGTTCCGCAAGGCGCTGATGCCGCAGGTGCCCGGTCCGGTGGTCCCGACGCCCGTGGTGCCGACGCCGGTCGTACCGACGCCCGTGGTCCCGACGCCCGTCGTGCCCACCCCGGTGGTGCCCACGCCCGTCGTGCCGACGCCGGTCGTGCCCACCCCGCAGATCCCGCTGCCCGAGATCCCCGTGCCGAAGCCCTCGCAGGCCGTGCCCACGCCCGTGGTGCCCGCCCCGGTGTCCCCGGTCCCGGCCGAGCCGAGCCAGGCCCCGGTCGAACCGACCCCGGTCCCGGTCAAGCCGACCCCGGTCCCGGTCAAGCCCACGCCCGACCCCGTCGAGCCGAGCCGGGCCCCGGTCGAACCGACCCCGGTCCCGGTCGGGCCGAGCCCCGAGAACCCCGCCCCGGAGCCCGCGCCCGTGCCCTCGCCGTCGGTCTCGCCCCACGCACCGAGCCCGGTCCCGAGCCCGGTCCCGAGCCCGGTCGTGCCCAAGCCCCAGCCGCAGCCGACCCAGCCGCCCCGCCCGCAGCGGCCCTCGCCGGTCAACAGCACGCAGTGGTGCGTGCCGATCAACGTCGGCGAGTGGCTCTCCAAGCTGGTCGGCAAGCAGTCGGTCTGCATCACGCTCGACTGGGGTGCGGACTCCGGCTTCTGGCCCTGGTAGAACCGTCATCGGACCCGCAGTTCGTTGAGCCGGGCCCGCCAGTCACGGGCGGCGGGCAGCGCCTCGCGCAGCGCGTCCACCGCCCGCTCGCGCCCCGCGACCTGCGACTCGTGCAGCCGCAGCAGGGGCGCGAGCGCCGAACGGGCCATCAGGAACCGCTGGTTGACGACCGTGTCGGGCCGCCAGTGGTTCTTGTACGGTTCGCTGCCGCGCAGGAAGCTCACCACGGGGCGGCCCTCCGCCAGGGCGCGGCTGGCCTCGTAGCGCAGCAGCAGCGTCGCCACGTCCACCTTCCGGGTCCGCAGGTCCGGGTCGGCCCCGTACAGGTAGCCGCCGCTCAGCGCGCCCGACAGCAGGGTGACGTTGGCGGCGACCACCTTCCCGTCGAGCCGGAACTCGGTGAGCCGCCCCTCGCCGGCCCGGACCATCCGCCGGGTGGCCCGGGTCAGGTGCTCGGCGAAGCGCGGCTTGAGGTGCTCGGGGGTCACCCCCCGGCCGCGCCACTGCTTCTCGTGCAGCCGCAGCAGCGTCCGTACGGCCATCGGCACCTCGTGCTCGGTGACCTCGTGCTCCTCGATCCCGGCCGCGTCGGTCTTGCGGAGCTTGGCCCGCACCCGCTGGGCCCCGGAGGCCGGCATCCGCTTGACCAGCTCGTCGAACGGCAGGGCGGGCAGCTCCATGCACGTGGAGTCGGCGAGCTTGCTGCGGGCGCCGGGCCACTGGTCGTAGACCGCCTCGGCGGCCGCCCCGGGCCGGACCTCGCGCAGGTCGACGACGGCGCCGCGGGCGGCCCGGTGCAGGCCGCGGGCCAGCGCCGGGACGACCTGCTCGGCGTGGTCGGCGGCCACGAGGACGTCGAAGTAGTCGGTGATGCCGCCACCGAGCGGGACAAGCAGCGGCAGCGGCCGGTGGACGAGCATCAGCGCGGCCGCGCCGACGAGTTCCCCGTCGCGGCGCACGAGCACGAGGCGCAGCCGCCCGTCCCGGCCGTACGACAGCCACCAGGAGTGCAGCCAGGCGTGGCTCTGGAACGGGGTGGCGGTGGGGCAGGAGCGGAAGAGCCGGTTCCAGGGTTCTTCCAGGGCGGCGAACTGCCGGGGGTCGCGGCACAGCGTCACCGACAGGGCCCCGGTGGAGCCCGTGGTCATCGCACGGACTCCTTCTCCTTGGCCTCGGTGTGACCGCCGTGCTCACCCTGGGCGGGCAGGGAGGCGTACTCCTCGACCTCCTTGGCCTCCTTGGCCTCCCTGACCTCCTTGACCTCCGTCACGTCCCTCGCCTCCCCGGCCGCGGTGTCCTGCGGGCGCCGCGCCCGGCCGGGCCGGGCGAGCAGCCACAGGCCGCCGAGCAGCCCGCCGGCGCACAGGCCGACCGCGCCGCTGACGGGGGCCGACGGGGAGGCCGGCTCGGTCGGGGCGACGGCCTGGTTGAACAGGATCAGCTGCACGCCGGTGTTCTTGGCCGCCTGGTTGCTGCTCAGCGAGAGGGCGTCGGCGACCGCGTTGGCGATGTCGGCGGCCTCGGCGGCGCTGCCGGAGGTGCCGGTGACCGCGATCATCGGGGACTCCGGGGAGGTCTCGGCCCGCACCTGCGTCCGCAGCCGGCGGGCGTCGATGCCGGCGCGGGGCTGGGCGTACGCGAGGGTGGAGCTGCTGGTGGCGATACGGGCGTACGCCTGCGCGAAGCCGAGGGCGGTGGCCGGCTCGGTGGTGTCGTCGGGGACGGCCACGACGTAGCTGGTGGCGGCGTACTCGGGCGCCTTGAGGACTCCGTACGCACCGCCCGCGGCCAGCCCCAGCAGGGCGGCGGCGGGCAACGGCCACCACGCGGGCGGCGGCAGCAGCCGTGCCCGGCGGCGACGGCGGTCGGTCTTCTTCTGGTCGGCGGTGTCGGCGGTGTCGGCCATGTGTGTGCTCACTTCCTGGGTGAAGAGGGTTTCCCGCGGGCCCCGTTGCGGGCCGCGTCAGGAGGGTCGGATCAGCCGTTGTCGCCGGGCCCGGCGTGCGCACGGCCCGCCGGCGGCAGCCCCGGCCCGGGGTCCGCGGCGACGGCGGGCCCGGCGCGCCGCCGCCCGCCGCGGCGTGCCGGCGGGGGCACCGCGGCCACCCGGCCCGTGCCGGGGACCGCGGTGGCGGGCGCCGCCCGATCGGGGGCAGCCCCGGCACCGGCACCCGGCACCGGGACGGAGGGGCCTGCAGAAACGGGCCCGGCCGCCGCACCGGTGCCTGCCGGATCCGTTCCGGACAAAGGCCCCGGAACCACGTCGCAGCCGGGCGTGGGCATCGCCTCGACCGCCGCTGCGGGCGCAGTGGTCGGACCGGCGCCTGCAGGTGCCACGGCCGGGCCCGTGTCGGATGCCGTACGCTCCGGGGCTGCGCCCGCCGCACCGGGCGCAGGCGGCGTCAGGGCCTGGTGGTAGACCGCCAGGAGGCGGGCGGCGGTGTGGGCGATGTCGTAGCGGCGGGCCACCGGGGGCGGTGGGAGCCGGCGGGCTCCCGCCTCCATGTGCCCGCGCAGGGCGGCGAGGAGTTCCTCGGCGCCGGTGCCGATCCGCCGCGCGCCCGGCGCCTCGGCGGCCGGCAGGTCGTCGATCGCCGGGCAGGTGACGTGCAGCACCGGAAGCCCGGCCGCCAGCGCCTCGACCACCGCCAGCCCGAACGCCTCCTCGCGCGACGGCGACACGAACACGTCCATGGCGGACAGCAGTGCGGGGATCCCGAACGTGCGGCCGTCCGCGCTGTCGCCCAGCGGGTCCCGCTCGCCCAGCAGGTGGATCCGGTGCTGCGCGCCCAGCCCGGCGGCCAGCCGGCGCAGCGCGCCCCGCTCCGGTCCCTCCCCGGCCAGCAGCAGGTGCGCACCCGGCAGGGCCGCGACCGCCCGGACCAGCGCGTCGAACCGCTTGCCCGGCACCAGCCGCCCGACCCCGCCGACGACGAACGCCCGCTCGGGCAGCCCGGTCCGGGCCCGCACGTCCCGGCGCGCCCCCGCGTCGAAGCGGAACCGGGCGGCTTCGATGCCGTTCGGGACGACGTGCACCCGCTCCCCCGGCACGCCCCACTCCCGCAGCCGGTCCGCGACGGTGTCGGAGACGGCCACGGTGGCCGCGCCCATCCGCTCGCCGGCCAGGTACAGCGCCCGGACCCCGCGCGTCAGCGGCCGGCCCTCGATCTCGCCGTCGCCGAGGGAGTGCTCGGTGGCCACGACCGCCCGCACCCCGGCGAGGCGGGCCGCGAGCCGCCCGTACAGGCAGGCCCGGTACAGGTGGGTGTGGACGAGGTCGTAGCGGCCGGCCCGGATGAACCGCAGCAGCCGCGGCAGCGCCCCGAGGTCCCGGTTGCCCCGCATGCCCAGGTGGACCACCCGGACCCCGTCGGCGCGCAGCCCCTCGGCGACCGGGCCCGGGTTGGTCAGGGCCAGCACGTCGCAGCGCATCGGCAGGTGCCGCAGCAGCAGCCGCAGCTGCTGCTCGGCGCCGCCGATCCCGAGCCCGGTGATGACGTGCAGCACCCGCAGGTCTGCCGGCTCCCGCGGGTCCCGCAGATCCCGCGGGCCCCGCAGTCCTCGCCCGTCCCCCAGCCCTTCCGTCATCGGGACACCGCCCGCCGCAGCCCCCGCACCCGGTGCCGCAGCTGCTTGATCCGCAGCCGCCCGGCCCCGTCGGCCTGGCTGACGTGCGTCCGCGGCAGGGCGTGCGGGCCGGCCAGCCGCCCGGGGTCGATGGCGCACGCGTACCCGTACCCGGCCGCCCGCGTCGCCGCGACGACCCGCGCGTCGAGGTAGCCGTACGGGTAGCAGAACCCCTGCGGCAGCGTGCCCGTAAGCTCGCGCAGCAGCTCCCGGCTGCCCCGCAGCTCCTGCTGCAGCACGTCGTCGGAGGCGGCGGTGAGGTCCTGGTGGAGCAGCCCGTGGGAGCCGATCTCCTGCCCGGCGGCGGCGACCTCGCGGATCCCCTCGGCGGTGAGCAGGGACTTGCGCGGCCCCAGCGGATCCCACACGTTGTCCACGCCGAGCCGCCCGGGCAGCACGAACAGGGTGGAGGTGCAGTCGTGGCGGCGCAGCAGCGGCAGCGCCGCGGTCAGGTAGTCGGTGTAGCCGTCGTCGAAGGTGAGCCCGACCAGCCCGGCGCCGCGGCCGGCGGCGCGCGCCCGCAGCAGCTCGCCCACGGACACCCCGCGCAGCCCGCGCGAGCGCAGCCACAGCAGCTGGGCCTCGAGGGTGCGCGGGGTGACGGTGATGCCGTACGGGTCCTCGGCGGGGTCGGTGAACTCGGTGACCGAGTGGTACATCAGGACCCACGGCGAACCGGTCCGGCGGCGGGCGGGGGCGGTCGCGGCGGCCGGCGCCGTGTCGGGGTCAGCGGACGTTGCGGACATGGCGGAACCTCTGGGTCATCTGGGCGATCTGGGCGGACAGGACGGTGACTTCGAGCGCCCGTATGGCCATGCCGGACGCTCCGAACATGGCGGGGACCAGCAGGCAGCCGAGGCCGGCACTGAGCAGCGGGTCCGGGACCATCGGCCCGGCGATCCAGCCGGTGGCGCAGGCGGCGGCGGAGGCGACGGCGAGCCGGGCGATGCTGAGGGCGACCCGGCGGACCTGGATCGCGATGATCCGCGAGCTGATGCCGGTGAGCAGCAGCACGGCGGTGGTGGAGATGCCGGCGGCGTTCGCGCCGGCGATGCCGTACGTGCCCCACCAGCGGACGGCGACGGCCCCGGCGGCGGTGTTGACGAACAGTCCGGCGCCCATCGCGAGCGCCGGGAACCAGGTGGGCCGGGCGGTCGAGAAGAAGGGCCGGCTCAGCGCCCCGACGAGGCAGTGCCCGAGCAGTCCGACGGCGTATACCCGCATGACGGAGGCGGTGGCGAGGGTGTCCCGGTGGGTGAACGCGCCCCGCTCGAACAGCACCTGGATGATCTGGGGCGCGTACCCGATGACCAGGGCGGTGCCCATCAGGACGGCGAGGGAGGCCAGGGCCAGGTCCTGTTCGACGCGGCGCCGGGCCTTCTCACGCTCGCCGCCGGCCATGGCCTGGGCCACGACGGGGAAGGTGACGGTGCAGATCATCAGGGACAGCACCATCGGCATCTGCGCGACCTTCTGCGCGTAGTTCAGGTGCGAGATGGCGCCGGACGGCAGGGACGCGGCCAGGAACCGCTCGACGAGGACCTGCGACTGCCGGAAGACGGCGAAGCAGATCACCGGGGCGATCATCCCGACCGCGATCAGCGTGGGCCGGTCGCGGTCGCGCTGGGTGCGCGGTGCGGCCTTGGGCCGGGGCGGGCCGAAGCCCACGTTCCGGATGAACGCGGGCAGTTGGACGAGGACCATCAGCAGCCCGCCGACTGCGACTCCGGCGGCCGCGGCCCGCACGCCCCACACGGCGTTCAGGGCCACCATCGTGCCGATGATCCCGACGTTGTACGAGACGTAGATCGCGGCGGGCGGCACGAAGGAGCGGTGGGCGCGCAGGGCGGCGCTGAAGTATCCGGCGAGTCCGAAGGACAGCACGGTCAGGGCGGTCATCCGGGTGCATTCGACGGCGAGTGCGGGGTCCGGCAGCCCGGGCGCGAGCACGGCGACGACGAGCGGTGCGGCGGCGACCAGCAGGGCGGCGACGGCGGCCAGGAACACCGCGAGCCGCGGCAGGGTAGCCCCGACCAGCAGCCGTACGGGGTCCTGGGCGCGGGCCTCCTTGCGGCTGAGCCCGGCCCGGGCGGCCGAGCGGCGGGCGAGGGCGTGGCTGAACGCGGGCACCATCAGCAGGGCCATGGCGTCCTCGATCAGCAGCGTCGAGGCCATCTCCGGGACGGTCCAGGAGATGAGGAAGGCATCGCTGTCGTGTCCGGCGCCGAAGAGGTGGGCGATGGTCTGGTCCCGTACGAGCCCGAACACCGCTCCGGCGGCGGTGAGCCCGGCGGTGACGGCGGCGGCCTTGGCGAGGAACCGGCCGAGCGGCGCCCCCGCCGAGGACGAGCCGCCGGCCCCGCCGGACCCGCCGGCGCCCGCAGCCCCAGCAGCCCTGCCCGACCCAACAGCCTCAGCAGCCTCAACGGACCCGACAGCACTGGTAGCCCCGATGGCCCCGGCGGACCCGGAAGCCCCCGCGATCCCGGCGGCCCCACCTGCCGCACCGGCCGCCCCTCCGGCGCCCGGTGCCCCGGCAGCCCCGGGCGCCCCCGACGCCGCAGCGGCCCGCGAGCCGGGGTCGGGTTCGGGCGGGCGCGGCGGACGGCCCGCAGCCGCGGCAACGTCGGTCGCCGCGGCCGCGGGCCGCCGCCAGGGCGTGGTGTCCGTCACCGGCCGGCCGCACCCGAACAGGCGCGCGGGCCGGTCGCACGGCCGGTGCCCCCGCCCGCGGCACCGGACGCCGCCGCGGCACCGGTGCCCGCGCCGACGCCGGAACCGGCGCCGGACGGGAGCGCCCACCAGGCGGCCAGTCCGATGATCACCCCGGTCAGGACGGTGGACGGCCCGCCGATGTCCGCGTACAGGAAGTCGGTCAGCTGCCACACCAGCAGGCCGATCGCGACCAGGCCGCAGTCGCGCAGCGCCCCACCGCCCGAGACGTACCGGCGGATCCCGGCGACGAGCAGCACCGCCCACCCGCCGGCCAGCGCGGTCAGCCCGATCAGGCCCTGCTCGCTCAGCACCAGCAGGTACATGTTGTGCGGGGACAGCAGCGGCTGGCGGACGTACGCCTGCCCCGCACCGGCGGTGTCGCTGCCGGAGGACAGCCCCAGCGAGGCGTGGCCGTCACGGTTCGCGGGGAAGCCCTTGAGCCCCACGCCGGCGGCGGGCCGCTCCCGCCACATCGACCCGGCGGCGGCCCACATCGTGTAGCGGTCGGTCACGGACTGGTCGGGGGCGCTGGAGACCTGGGTGATGGAGGTGAGCCGCTCGGCGACCATCTCCGACCCGACGCCGAGCCCGCCCACCAGGACCACGCCGGCCGCGGCGAGCGCGAGGAGGACCTGCACGGCCCGCCGGATCCCGGCGAGCCCCATGACGAGCACGGCGGCCCCGGCCGTCGCGATCCAGGAGCCCCGGCTGAAGGAGAGCACCAGCGGCAGCACCAGCAGCAGCGCGCTCGCGCCGGCCGTGCGGCGTACGCGGCGGGGCAGGCCGGGCGCCAGCGCCGCGGCGGTCGCGACGACCAGCCCGTACGCCACCACCGTGGCCATGCCCATGACGTCGCCGGGCCCGAAGGTGCCGACGGCCCGGATGTCCTCGCCCTGGTAGGAGGCCCCGGTGTGGGTGGCGTACTGCACGACGCCGACGGCGCCCTGCACCAGCGCGAGCACGACGAAGCAGCCGGCGGCGATCCGGAACTCCCCGGCGTCGCGCACCAGCAGCACGATCGCCACCGGGACCAGCACGAAGACCTGGAGGTAGCGCACGAAGCCCGGCAGGGCCGCGTACGGGTCCCCGGCGGTCGCGGTGGCGACGGCCAGGCCCACGGCGGGCACCCCGAGCACGAGCACGGCGAGCGGGCTCGGGCGTTGCACCCGGCCGCGCAGCGCCTGCACCCCGCACACCAGGACCAGCAGCAGCGAGGCGGCGTCGGCGGGGCCCACCTTGCCGGAGGTGCTGGCGTCGCCGGCCGGGACGGGGACGAGCAGCATCAGGACGGTCGCGGCGAGCGGCAGCAGCGGCCAGTGCCGGCGCAGCAGCACCGGCAGGCCGGGCCGGGAGCCGCGGCCGCTGCTGCCCGGGCTGCTGCGGCGGCCGCGGCCGCCCAGGGTTACGGCGAGACTCATGGGTCAGCTGCCTCCCAGCCGGAAGCGGAAGAAGGAGGCCGCGGTGCGGGCGAGGATCCACAGGTCCTGCCACAGCGACCAGGTGTCGATGTAGTGGTTGTCGAAGCGGGCGCGGTCCTCGATGGAGGTGTCCCCGCGCAGGCCGTTGATCTGCGCGAGCCCGGTGATGCCGACGGGCATCCGGTGGCGGGCCTCGTAGCCGGGGTGGACGGTGCTGAACTTCGCGACGAAGAACGGACGTTCGGGGCGGGGCCCGACCAGGCTCATGTCACCGCGGACGACGTTCCACAGCTGCGGCAGCTCGTCCAGGGAGGACTTGCGCAGGAAGGACCCGACGGGGCTCATGCGGTTGTCGCCGGCGACGGTCCAGCGGGTCGCGGACTCGTGCTCGTCGGCGCGCAGGGTACGGAACTTCAGCAGGGTGAACGGGCGTCCGTAGAGCCCGACCCGCTCCTGCCGGAAGATCACCCCGGGCCCGTCCGCGATCCGTACGGCCAGTGCGCACAGGCCCATGACCGGCGCGGCGGCGATCAGCGCGAGCGCGGCCAGCAGGCCGTCGATGCCCCGCTTCGCCCAGCGCTCCGGCCGCCGCGCCGGGCGAGGCAGCAGCGGCTGTACGGCGTACCCCCACAGCTGGTCGGCGGGCTGGGCGACCCGCATGCCGGTGACCTTGGCGGTGCCGGCCGGGTCGGCGAGCCAGAGGCGGCAGCCGTGGTCGTGGAAGAGCCGCACGAGGGCGGCGGTGCGCTCGTCGGCCTCGGGCGGGCGCGTGAACACCGCGTGGCGCACGGAGTTCTGGATGACGGCGCGCCGGATGTCCTCGTGGGTGGCGAGCACGGGTACCGCGCCGTCCCCGTCGGCCCCGGCGCCGGTGTCGGCGAGGCCCACGGGCCGCAGCCCGTACTCGGGGCGCCCGTGCAGGGCCGCGGCGACGGCGCTCGCCCCGGCGCCGGGACCGACGACCAGGGCGGAGGCGGGCCGGCGCCGGGCGGAGCGCCGCCGGAGCTGGTTGACCAGCCCGCGTCCCGCGCACGTCAGGGCGGTCTGGAGGCAGACCGCGGCCAGCAGCACGGACCAGCCCAGGGCCTGGCGGGGGTCGAGGGCGGCCACGACGGCCGCGGCCCCGCACCACAGGGCGGCGACCCGGCCGGCCAGCGCGGGCAGTTCGAGCAGCGCGGACGGCGCGAGCCGCGGCCGGTACAGCCCGGCCTGCGCGTGCAGCAGGGCGATCAGGACGGCGAGCAGCCCGGCCGCTTCGCGCGGGAGCTCCAGCCCGGGTACGGCCGCCGCGGTGAGTACGGCGGCCAGCGCATCGGCGGTCACCAGCGGGACGACCCCGTCGCGGCGCCGGACCCGCCCGGGCCGCACCAGCGGCCGGGCCTGGTCGGCCCCGGGCCGGCGCGGGGGGTGGATGGCGGTCACGGCCCGTGGGACGGCGGTGGTTCCGGCGCTGCCGCCCGCGCGCCCCGTGCCGCCCTGCCCGGTGTGCCGGGCGGGTGCGCTGTCCATCGTCATCGGCTGATGCGCTCCTGGTTCAAGGGCCGGGGCCTGCCCAGCAGTTCGTGGTACAGACCGGTGACCGCGTCCGTGGTCCGCCGCACGTCGAAGTCGGTCCGGGCGTGCTGCTGGGCCTGCTCGCCGAGTTCGGCGAGCAGCCGCGGCTCGGCGAGCAGCCGTCCCAGGGCCTTGGCCAGGGCCGTCGGATCCTCCGGCGGCACCAGGCAGAGCCGTCCCTGGCCGGGCGGCAGGCTCTCCCGGGCACCGCTGACGTCGGAGACCAGGACCGGTCGGCCGCAGGCCATGGCTTCCAGCGGGGCGAGCGCCATGCCTTCCCACCGCGACGGCAGTACAACGAGATCGGCGGCCCGAAGCCACGGTCGGATGTCGGGGGTCGCGCCCGCGAAGAGCACACCGGGCGGCGCCGACCGGCGCAGCCGCTCGGTGTCGGGGCCGTCCCCGACGAGGGCGAGGCGGGCCTCGGGGAGGTTGCCGAGCACCTCCCGCCAGGCGCGCAGCAGGATGTCCTGGCCCTTCTGCTGGCACAGCCGGCCCACGCAGACGGCGAGCGGGCCGTCGCCGAGGAAGGCGGCGGGCAGCGGCAGTTCGGTGCGTGCCGCGGCCCGGTCCGCGGCACGGTCGGGCCCGCCGGGCCGGTAGTGGTCCAGGTCGACCCCGTTGCGGATCACCGACCAGTGGGCGGCGATCCCCTCGGCCTCGCCGACGCGGCGTTCCGCCTCGCTGACGCAGAGCACCCGGTCGGCCCAACGGACCCCGAAGCGCTCCCAGCGCAGGGCGAGCGCGGCGGTGGCCCCGCCCACGGCGTCGAAGGACCAGGCGTGCGGCTGGAAGACGGTGGGGACGCGGCCGCGGGCGGCGAGCCGGCCGGCCAGTCCGGCCTTGGCGCTGTGGGCGTGCAGGACGTCGGGCCGGACCCGGCGGATGACCCGCCGCGCGCCGAGCACCTCGGCGGCCAGGTCGGGCCCGGGGGCCCGGCCGGCGCGCCAGGGGAGCACCTCGGCGCCGGCCGCGCGGGCGTCGGCGGCGAGCCGGCCGCCGCGGGGGCAGCCGACGACGGGCCGCAGGCCGGCGGCCGACTGGGCGCGGACGAGGTCGACGACGACCCGGGCCACGCCGCCGTCGACGGGCTGCACGAGGTGGAGCACCGTCAGCGGGACGGCTGGGGCACGAGAGGAAGGAGAAGGAGAAGGCGATGGAGGGGGGGATGGAGGCTGTGTCGGCACGCGGAGCGGTCTCCTACGTTCAGCGGCGCGCGTCTGTCTGAACGAAGAGCACGCCGAGGAATTGACCCTGGCTTTCGCCGGCGAACCTGAAGTTCAGGCTGCGGGCGCCACCGGACAGGGCGGGACTCAGGTCGAAGACGTCCGCGTCATATCCGAGATTGTTCAGGTGTTCGGGCTGTCGCGCGAACGAGGGACGTCCGAATTCCGTGATCGTGGAATTCATCACGTCATTGAAAGGATTTTCGACATCGTTGACGCTCATCCGGCGCCCGCTGTCGGAGGTCACGGTGAGTGAGTCGCCCAGGGCGCCCCGGTCGCCGTCGTACGCGACCACGCCCGCCTTTCCGGCAGCCCCGGCGGGCGCGTTCACGCCCGCGATCTCGACCGTCTCGCCCGCGGCCTCGCCCGCGCCGGCGGCGATCGACTCGAAGCCGTCCCACACCGAGATCCGGCGCAGCGGCTCCTGCGGCTGCTCGTACGCCACGACCAGCGTCCAGCCGCCCCAGGCACCCACCGGGGAGTGGCCCATGGCGATGTTGACCTGGGCGACCGTCCACATCCCGGCGCCGCCCTTGCGCACCAGCGGGGTCACGTCCGCGGAGGCCTGGTAGGCGTCGCTGCCCTCGTCCGTACGGTGCCCGATCACCGTGTCGGCGAGCACTTCCTTGTACGAGCCGCCCGGCTCGGCGACCAGCACCCGGCCGTTGTCCTCCGGCGGCTTCTGCTCGCCGACCCGCAGGTTCCCGCCCCAGTACAGCCGGGCGTACGACACCTTCGCCCCTTGCGGGACCCTCAGCTCGGCCCGGGTGGAGTTGTAGGTGTCGGGGTCCTTGTCGACCTCGCTGTAGAACATCTCGAAGTCGCCGTTGGACCCTGCCGCCCCCTTGTCGACCTCGGCGCACGGCTCGGCCCCGGGGGCCAGTTCCTTGCGGCAGCCGATGGAGGAGTTGGACGCGCGGACCAGCCCGCCGTGCTGCACGGCCTGGTAACGCTGGGTGAACGGAACCCGCGGCGCCTGCCCCGGGCCCGGCGGGGCCTCGGCGCCCGCGGCGGGGGTGCGTGCCGAAAGTGCGAGGCAGGACAGCAGACCGAGCGTGCCGAGGATTCTGCGGGACGAACCCATGACCCCGTCTCCATTTTCGATCAAGGGGACAAAACAGAAGTGAACCTTGGCAGATATCGGGCGGGAAATCACGCCGGACTCGCACGTACGGCCTTTTGGGCGATAACACGCACCCCCGCGGGCGGCGGGTCGTTATGCGGGGCGCCACCGGTTCGCACCGAAAGGAAAACGCAGATGAACAAGAAGCTGATGCGCACCACGACCACGGCCGCCGCGGGCGCCGCGATCCTGCTGGGCGGCGCGGGCATGGCCTCCGCCAACAGCGACGCGACGGGCGCCGCCGTGGGGTCCCCCGGCGTGATCTCCGGCAACCAGGTCCAGGTCCCGATCTCCGTCCCGATCAACATCTGCGGGAACAGCGTGAACATCGTCGGGCTCCTGAACCCCGCCTTCGGCAACACCTGCATCAACGGCGACATCCGCTAGAACCCCGACCGCACACCCGGTCGTCAACCGCGCCGCGCGAAACGGCGGCATCCGGGTGAAGCGACGCAACCCGCGCCGGGGCCGGCCCGTTGATCCGGGTGCTCAGGTACCGGGCAATCGCGCAAAAAAGGGACGACAATGATCAAGAAGATGACGGCCGCCGCCGCAGTCGCGGCCTCGTTCGCGGGCATCGGTGCCGCCATGGCGCCGCAGGCGATGGCCATCGGGAACGACAACGGCATCAACACCGTCAACGGCAACAACGCGGCGCAGATCTACGGCAACCAGGCCACCTACGGCAACATGAGCCCGCAGATGGCGCTGATCCAGGGCTCCTTCAACAAGCCCTGCATCGCCCTGCCCGCGAAGGCCAACCTCCAGTCGCTGATCGGCGTCGTCCCGATCGGCGTCCAGGACATCCCGATCCTGTCAAACCCGATGAACCAGCAGTGCGTCGAGAACTCCACCCAGGCCAAGGGCGACGAGCCGCTCTCGCACATCCTGGACAACATCCCGATCCTGTCCGGCAACGTCTCCCACGGCAGCTGATCGCACCCCGCACCACCGAGGCCGTCGCACCTTCGGGTCGCGGCGGCCTCGCCGCGTGACGGCACGACCCGTAATTCCACTCCGAATTTCCTACCGCGGTCAAAGGCTGAATGAATTGCCGCAGCGGAGACCCCGGCAGGAAATAGGCGGTTTCTTTTCCCCCTCCCACTCGTTGTTATTTCTGCAGCGGACAAGCCCCTGCGGGAAGGATCGAATTAACATGACGTACAAGAAGGCAATGGTGCTGACCGCCGGCGTTCTGATGGCCGCCGGTGCCGCCTCCCCGGCCATGGCCGACGCGAACGCCGAGGGCCAGGCCATCGGCTCCCCCGGTGTCATCTCGGGCAACCTCGTGCAGGTCCCGATCCACGTGCCGATCAACCTGTGCGGCAACACCGTCAACATCGTCGCGCTGCTGAACCCCGCGTTCGGCAACGTCTGCATCAACCACTGACGCAGCGTCTCCCGCCCGCAAGGGCAGACCTCCTCGGGGTGGCCTCGGAGTGCACGGCGGTGCACTCCGAGGCCACCTTCGATTCAGCACCGGCCCAGCGCCGGTAGACAGGGAAGGACCCATGCGACAGGTACTGAGCCGACAGGTACTGGGCAAGGGAGTACTCACGGCTGCGGCCGCCTCGAGCCTGCTGTCGATCGCGACCGGCGCGGCCTACGCGCACTCCGGGGCGGTGTCCGAGGCATCGCACTCGCCGGGTGTGCTGTCCGGCAACAGCGTCTCGGTACCGATCACCCTCTCGCCGAACGTGTGCGGCAACAGCGTGGACGGCGGAGCGGCCCTCAACCCCGCGTTCGGGAACACCTGCGTCAACGGCACCGGTTCGGCCGCCCACCACGCCGAGCACGCCCAGCAGGGCGGCCGGCCCGCGCACCACGACGACGGCGCCGACGAAGGCCGCGGCGACTACGCCCGCTACCTGAGCCCCGAGCACGCCGAGGCCATCGAGCGCTACCTCGAGGAGCACCAGCAGCACCAGGGGAAGCACGCGCTGCCGGAGCAGCGCCGCGAAGAGGCGTCCGGATACGGCGAGTCCCGCGACGAGGAGCCCCGCCACCGGGCGCCGCGCCACGCCGCCCCCCGGCACGAGGCCCCTCGCCACGAGGCCCCTCGCCACGAAAACGCCGGCGACGAGGGCGGCTACGGCGGAAGCCGCGGCTCCGGGGGCGAGGACTGCGAGGACCACGCGCAGACCCTCCCGGCACCGGCGCCGGTCCACCATCTGCCCCCGGCCCCCCAGCCGCACCCGGGACCGCCCGCTGCGGAGCACCCGGCGCCCCAGCCCCTCCCGGCCCCGGCCCCCGCCCCGAGGCCGGCGCAGCAGCCCACCCCGGTCGAGGAGGCGCCGCCCGTCCAGCAGGCCCCCGCCCCGCCGGCGGAGGTCCCCGCGCCGCCGCAGCCCGCGCCGACCCCGGTCGAGGAGGCGCCGCACACGCTTCCCGCGCCGGCTCCCGTCGAGGAGGCTCCCCACACGCTGCCGGCCCCGGCCCCCGTCGAGGAGGCGCCGCACACGCTCCCCGCGCCGGCGCCGGTCGAGGAGGTCCCCGCGTCCGGGCCGCCGCGCGGCAGCATGCCCGTGACGCACCCGGCTCCGGCTCCCGCGCCGGAGGTCGTCCGTCCCGCGGACCAGCCGCCGGCCGCCCCGGCCGGTGACGTCCCCGCCCCCGTCCACCTCACGCCGGCTCCGGCGCCCGCCCCCGCCGCTCCGGCCGTCCCCGCCCCGGGGCCCGTCACCCTGCCCGCGCCCGCTCCGGCGGCCGCTCCGGTGCTCGCCGAGACCGGTGCGGGCCAGGCCGGTGCCGCGGCGATCCTCGCCTCGGCCCTGGTCCTGGGCGGCGCGATTCTGTACCGCAGGGCCCGTACCGCCTGACGGCAATACCGGTAATCAGAAGAAATACCGGCCGGAGATTCCCCCGCGGATTCTCCGGCCGCTGCCGTGCGCGCGCTCCGTACGCGTTTCCGCGGCGGCAGGGAATCGTTAACCGGAGCGAAAGCGGTGCGACGGTCACCGCTGGAAAAGGATTTCGATAATGAAGCTCACGAAGGTCGCTGCTGTCATCGCCGGCTCCGTTGCCGCCCTCGGCGCCTCCGCTTCCGCCTTCGCGGCCGAGAACACGGCCGCGCTGCCCCCCATGAGCCTGACGAGCGGGGCCACCGAGGCCTTCAGCGCCCTCGCACCGGTCACCGAGCACGCCCCGGAGACCCTGGGCAACGGCATCGCCGAGCAGGGCGAGACGGTCGGGAAGGTCGTGGGCACCGCCCAGAAGGTCAACAAGATCCGCAACGATGTGCCGGGGACGGTCCTGGGCGTGGCCAACGGCGTCACCCAGTCCTCGGGCCCGCTGCACGGCGTCAGCTTCAACGGGGGCGGCAACTGAGCCTTCCGCAGGGCTCCTGACACACGACGTGGGCGCCGCCGGCAAGGCCGGCGGCGCCCACAGGGGTGGTGCCGCTACGTCAGGCGTTGACGCAGACGTTGCCGAACGCGGGGTTCAGCAGCGCGATGATGTTCACGGTGTTGCCGCAGACGTTGACCGGCACGTGGATCGGGACCTGCACGAGGTTGCCCGAGATGACACCGGGGGAACCGGCGGCCACGCCCTCGGCGTTCGCGTCGGCCATCGCGGAGCCGGCGGCACCCGCAGCGGCGAGACCGGCAGAGGCCAGGACCAGGGCTGCCTTCTTGGCAGTGTTCATGGGAAGTGCACCTTCTGTTCGACGTTCTGCCCCGACCGGGGCTCACACCGAGCAGAACGGTCCAACCTCCCGTACGGACACGGCCTTCCGGGGATCAAACCTGTTCAGCTCAATTTTTCGACCCAAGCACCGTCAGCGCGCCGGGTGTTCGGGCCGACCGCCCGGGACCGCGCCGCCCGCTACGGCAGCGGGATCTCGGGGATCTCCGGGACCTCGGGGATCTCGGGGATCTCGGGGATCTCGGGAACCTCCGGGATCTCGGGAACCTCCCCCACCGGCGGCAGGGTGATCGGCAGCCCTGGGATCTCGATCGGCAGTTCCGGGATCTCCGGCAGGTCCGGGAGCTTCGGCAGCTGGATCGGCGGCAGCGTCACCCCGGGCAGCAGGGTCTGGAGGCTCTTGGCGAGTCCGTCCAGGGTGGCGGAGATGGAGGCGAGGAGGTCGTCGAGCGCGCCGGTCGGGGCCTTGGCCTGCCGGTGGTCGACTTCCGTCTTGACGGCCTCCACTCGTTTCCTCAGGTCGGCAGCGGTGTCACCGTCCGCGGCGCCCGCGGGGGCGGCCGCGCCGGAGAGTATGACGACGGCGAGGGTCGACGGGACGAGGACGCGCAGGCGGGACGGCTTCGAGCGGTGCATGGGGGTTCCTTCGCTGGTCGCACAGAAACGGACCCGAGCGATCCGCTTCATTGCCCACCGTGCGAACACCTTCTACGGAGCGCAACCGGAGTCCCGCCGGCCGCCGCCCGCCTGCTGGCTTCGTACGGGCTTCGCGCACGCGTCCGGAGCGGACTCACCCGCGGCGGGGAAAACCCGCGCCACGGCAGGCCGATTGAGTGAAGCCGCGGAACCAACCCCCCGACACGGCAGTTGACCAGGACGCTCCACTAGCGGGCACTCGTGCGACAAAAGGACCAATGATGCTCAAGAAGATCATGACTGCTGCCGCGGTCACCGCCGCCGCCGTCGGCGCGGGCGCTGCTGTTGCCGCCCCGGCCATGGCCATCGGCAACGACGAGGGAATCACCACGATCAACGGCAACGGTTCCCAGCAGATCTACGGCAACCAGAAGACCGCCGGCGACCTGAGCCCGCAGCTCAGCCTGGTCCAGGGCACCCTCAACAAGCCCTGCATCGGCCTGCCCGTCAAGGTGAACGCGCAGTCGCTGATCGGCGCCGTCCCGATCGGCGTCCAGGACGTCAACATCCTGTCCAACCCGATGAACCAGCAGTGCGTCGAGAACTCCACCCAGGCCAAGGGCGACGAGTCGCTCTCGCACATCCTGGACAACATCCCGATCCTGTCGGGCAACCTCTCCGCGAACAGCTGATCCCCACTCCTCCCCCTCCCTGCTTTCTGCGGTACGGGCCCCGCGCCCGTGGAGCGATGTGACGAGGCCCCGGCAGCATCCGGCTGCCGGGGCCCTCGCATGTCGTGCGGCCCGCCGTGCGCGGGCCGCCGAAAGCCGCAGGAGCAGTCGCAGGAAGAGCGGTCAGCCGGTCCAGAACTCCCACCACCGGGTGAGGATCAGCATCCCGATCACGCCGATGTGCAGGGCGGGCGGGGCCCAGGCGAACTCCTCGAAGAATCCGCGCACCGGGCCGGGGGCCGGCAGGGCGCCCGTGCGGACCGTGTGGGCGGTGACGGTCCAGAACATCAGCAGCGTGGCCACCCAGGTCAGACAGCACCACAGGCACAGCGCGTTGATCTCGTAGAGCGACTGCACCATCAGCCACGTGCAGAAGCCGACGCCGAAGGCCGTCCCGGCGTTGAGCCCCAGCCAGAACCAGCCGCGGTAGCGGGCGCCGGCCAGCAGGCCCGCCCCGACGCACACCACCGCGCCGAACGCGACCAGCCCCAGCATGGGGTTGGGGAAGCCGAAGGCCGCGGCCTGCTCGCTCTTCATGACGCTGCCGCAGGAGACCACCGGGTTGAGGCTGCAGGCGGGCTTGAAGTCCGGGTCCTCCAACAGGAGGAACTTGTCGAGGGTGATCACCCAGGAGGCCAGCACCCCGGCGGCCCCGGTGAGCAGAAGCAGCCAGGCCAACGCCCGGGGGGTCTCCGCCGGTTCGGCCTCGTCTCGCGCAAGGGGCCGCCCCAGCTGGCGGGGCACCCCCAATGTTTTCGTTGCCATGCGGCCATGGTCCCGCGCCGTGGCACACACCGGGGCGAACCATGAGGAGCCCGGCACAAGTTGACCTGAAGGGGTGGCGGGAACCCCCGTTGCCTCCCGGACGTTTTACCGAACCCCGGACGTGATGTCAGAGCCAGGGGCTACGTTGAGCTTCCGCGAAGTCACATGCTGCGACGGCCTGGAGACCCACCTTGAGCGATCCGTACGAGACAACCGAGGCGCACCTCGAGCGACTCCTGGGCCGCGCCCTCAACTCCTTCGACCTGCCGGACCGGTTGGTCGAGCGCCTCGGGACGGCGCTCGCCCACAGCTCGTCGCTCCACACGACCCGCCACAGCCCGGCGGCGGGGCTGTGGCGGGAGACCCACTGGCACACGTACCTGCTGGCCGACGGCACGTCCGCGTCGCTGTGGGAGCTGGTGTACCGGCACGAGGCGGACCGGACCATCCGGCACGAGGTCTTCGCGAGCCGGGCGGAGCTCCGCCTCGCCGTCGCCCGGCTGTTCGGCGAAAGCCCGGCGGAGTCGGCCTTCGAGCCGGCGCTGGACCGGGCGCTCGCCGCGGCGGAGGACGGGCCCGATGAGGACGTGGCCGCGCTGAGCGCCCTGTTCGCGGCCTCGGCGGCGGACCGGCGGCACCGGGAGTACGCGGTGGACCAGTCCGCCGACCACGCCCGGCGGGTGCTGCGGCGCGCCGAGAACCCGGACCGGCCCGGCGAGGCGACGGCGGTGCTGCTCAGATCGGCGTACGCGCACCAGATCACCCAGGCGTTCGGCACCCGGCAGTGCCTCGCGGACGGCCGGGACGCCGGATTCAGCCTGTACGAGCACGCGTTCGTCCTGCTGGACGGGAGCGAGATCAGTCTGTGGGAGGTCGAGCACACGGCCACGCCGGACGGGCGCCACATGTGCGAGGTGTACGAGACGGAGGCGGCCGCCCGCGGCGCGATGGAGGTCCGGGCCCGGGTGCGGTGACGGCCGCCGCCGTCAGGGTGCGGCGGGCTCGGTGAGCGGCAGGTCCAGCGGCGGCCGGGCGGTGACGTGGACGGCGTCGGGCCTGAGGTCGGCAGGAGCCGGCAGGGCGCTGCCCGGGAGCCGGACGGCGGCCGCGCCGTAGGCCAGGGCCGCGGCGAGCGCTTCGGGTCCGGCGCCGCCGGCGAGGAGGAAGCCGGCCAGGGCGGCGTCGCCTGCGCCGACGTTGCTGCGGACCGCGCCCGCCGGGGCGGCGCCGTGGAAGATCCCCTCGGCGCAGGCGAGCAGTTGGCCGTCGGCCCCGAGTGAGGCCAGGACCGCGCCCGCGCCGAGGGAGCGGAGCTCCTCAGCGGCCTTGGCGACATCGCCCAGGGTGGCCAGCGGGCGGCCCACGGCCCCGGCGAGCTCCGCGGCGTTCGGCTTGACGAGGTCGGGGCGGGCCGGCAGTGCGGCGCGCAGGGCCGGGCCGGAGGTGTCGAGGGCGACCCGGGCTCCGGCCTCGTGGCCGCGGGCGACGAGGCCGGCGTACCAGTCGTCGGGCAGGCCGGGTGCGAGGCTGCCGCCGGCCGCGATCCAGTCGGGGCTGTTCGCGCAGGTGCGGACGGTGTCCAGGAGGAGTTCGGATTCGCCCGGGGTGATCTCGGGGCCGGGCGCGTTGATCTTGGTGAGGGTGCCGTCGGGCTCGACGAGGGTGATGTTGGAGCGGGTCTGCCCGGCGATCGAGACCGCGGTGACGTCCACGCCCCGGCGGCCCAGCAGTTCGGCGATGAGGGCCCCGGAGACTCCGCCGAGCGGGAGGACGGCCGTCGTGGCTCCGCCCGCGGCGGCGATCGCGCGGGAGACGTTGACGCCCTTGCCGCCGGGGTCGACCCGGTCGGCGGCGGCGCGCAGCACCGCGCCGCGCTCCAGCGAGGGCACCTCGTAGGTCCGGTCGAGGGAGGGGTTCGGGGTGACGGTGAGGATCATATGCGGCCTTACGGTACGCCCGTTTTGTCGCGGTTCAAAAGCGAAACGGGCATGCCCGCCCCGGGGGGAGCGGACATGCCCGTCGCGGGCCGGCAGGGCGCCGGGGCGGACTAGGCCGTGACCGCCTCGGGGGTGGCGGCGCCGGCGCCCGGGGCACCTTCGCGCTGCTCCACCGGGAGCGACTTGCGCGGCAGCATGAACATCACGGCGAAGATCCCGAGCATGACGGCCACGACCCACCACATCGCCCCGCGGAAGGCATCGGCGTAGGGGGCGCCGAAGGCGGTGTCGTCGTCGATCAGGCCGAAGAAGGAGACCGAGGTGAGGGCGAGGCCGAGCGCGTTGCCCATCTGCCCGGTGGTGTTGATCAGGCCGGAGGCGGAGCCGGCGTGCTCGCGCGGCACCTCGGACAGCACGGTGTCGGTCAGCGGGGCCACGATCAGGCCCATGCCGATGCCCATGACGATCAGGGGGGCGGCCATCTGCCAGGAGGCGATGCCCATGCCGTAGCGCTGCGACTCCCAGATGTAGAGCAGGACGCCGGCGGCCATGGTGAGCGCGCCCGCCTGGAGCACCTTGCGGCCGAAGCGCGGGACGAGCTTCTGCACCGACATGCCCGCGGCGGCGGAGACGGCGAGGGAGAACGGGATGCCGGTGAGGCCGGCACGCAGGGCGCTCCAGCCGAGGCCCACCTGCATGTACAGCGTCCAGACCAGGAAGAACATGCCGGTCGCCACACCGAAGGTGAGCTGCACGGCGATGCCGCCCGCGAAGCTCTTGACCTTGAAGAGGGACAGCTCGACCAGCGGGGACCCGTCCTTGCGGATCTTGTGCTTCTCGTAGGCGATGAAGCCCGCGAACACGAACGGCACGAGGGCCATGGAGACGAAGCCCCACAGCGGCCAGTCGTTCTCGCGGCCGTGGGTCAGCGGGAAGATCAGCATGACGAGGCCGAGGGTGGCCAGCACGACGCCGACGATGTCCAGCTTCAGCGCCTTGGGGGCCTTGGACTCGCTGATGAACCGGCGGCCCAGGATGATGCCGACGATGCCGACGGGCAGGTTGATCAGGAAGATCGGGCGCCATTCGAGGCCCAGGATGTTCCACTCGGTGAGCAGCGCGCCGAGCATGGGGCCCGAGACCGCCCCGAGGCCGACGATCGCGCCGAACATGCCGAAGACCTTGCCGCGCTCGTGCGGCGGGAAGGTGGCGTGGATGATCGCCAGCACCTGCGGGACCATCATCGCGGCCATGCCGCCCTGCAGGAGGCGGGAGGCGACGAGCACCTCGGGGTTGGGGGCGATGCCGCAGAGCAGCGACGCGGCGGTGAAGCCGGAGATGCCGATGAGGAAGAGCCGCTTGCGGCCGTAGATGTCGCCCAGGCGGCCGCCGGTGATCAGGCCGGCGGCGAACGCCAGCGCGTACCCGGCGGTGATCCACTGGATGGCGCTGGTGGAGGCGCCGAAGTCGCCGCGCATCCGCGGTATCGCGATGTTGACGATCGTGACGTCGACCAGGTCCATGAAGGACGCGGCCATCACGATGGCCAGGGCCAGCCACCTGCGGCGGTCGGCCTCGGCCGATACGGGTCCTGGGGCGTCGGGGACGGTGGTGTTCCGCTCTGCCGGTACGGGCCCGCTCTGCCGCTCGGGCGATGTCATGGACGTCTCGCTGCTCATGAAGAGAAACGTAGACGGGATGTAGGTCAGATTGCGTCCTATTTCGCTGGCAGCCTGTATTTCATGACAGACACCCCCGCACGGCTGCTGACTCTGCTCTCCCTGCTGCAGACCCCGCGCGAATGGCCCGGGAGCGAGCTGGCCGGGCGGCTGCGGGTCAGCACCCGCACGATCCGCCGCGACATCGACCGGCTGCGCGAGCTCGGCTACCCCGTCGAGGCCACGCTCGGCGCGGAGGGCGGGTACCGGCTGGTGGCCGGGGCGGCGATGCCGCCGCTGCTGCTGGACGACGAGGAGGCCGTCGCGATCGCCGTGGGGCTGCGGGCGGGGGCCGGGCATGCCGTCGAGGGCGTGGAGGAGGCCTCCGTACGGGCCCTGGCCAAGCTGGAGCAGGTCCTGCCGGGGCGGCTGCGCCACCGGGTGAGCGCCCTGCAGTCGGCCACGACTGCGGTGGTCCGCGGGGACGGGGCCACCGTGGATCCGCGCACGCTGACCACGATGGCGTCGGCGGTGGCCGGGCCGGAGCGGCTGCGGTTCGCGTACGAGGCGCGGGACGGGGTGCGCACGCGGCGGCTGGTGGAGCCGTACCGGCTGGTGAGCACGGGCAGCCGCTGGTACCTGGTGGCCTACGACCTGGAGCGGGAGGACTGGCGGACCTTCCGCGTGGACCGGGTGGCGGAGCCCTTCGCCACCGGCGCCCGCTTCGCCCCGCGGGCCCTGCCGATGGACGCCGTGGAGTTCGTGCGGCGCGGGCTGCACGGCCGCCAGACGTACCCGGTGGACGTCTCCTTCGACGCGCCGGCCGAGGCCCTGCCGGGCTGGCTGCGCGAGGGGGCCGTGCCCGCGGGCGACGGCTGCCGGGTGCGCTTCGAGAGCGGGGACTCCCCCGACTGGCAGGCCGCCCGGCTGGCGCTGACGGGGCTGCCGTTCACCGTGCACGCGCCGGAGTTCCTCGCGGCGGCCGCGCGGGAGCTGGCGGCCCGGCTGTCGGCCGCCGGAGCCGGGGCCGGGGCCGCAGCCGGACAGGGATAGCCCCCGGCACCTGGGGGGATGGTGCCGGGGGCGGTCTCGGGGTGTCGCCGCGCCCGGTCGGTCGACCGGCCGGGCGGGGGGCGCGGTGGGCCGGCCCGGTCAGGCCACCGCGTCGAAGCCGGTGTCGCGCGCCATGCGCTTCAGCTCCAGCAGGGCGTGCTTCTCGATCTGGCGGATCCGCTCGCGGGTCAGGCCGTGCTGCTTGCCGACCTCCGTCAGAGTCCGCTCCCGGCCGTCGTCGATCCCGTACCGCATCTTGATGATCGACGCCGTGCGCTGGTCGAGCTTGCCGAGCAGGTCCTCCAGCTCCTCGCTGCGCAGCAGGGAGAGGACGGACTGCTCGGGGGAGATCGCGGAGGTGTCCTCGAGCAGGTCGCCGAACTGCGTCTCGCCCTCGTCGTCCACGGACATGTTCAGGCTGACCGGGTCGCGGGCCCAGTCCAGGACGTCGCCGACGCGCTGCTCGGTGGAGTCCAGTGCGGCGGCGATCTCCGCGTGCTCGGGGTCGCGGCCGTTCTCCCGGTTGAACTCGCGCTGGATCCGGCGGATCCGGCCGAGCTCCTCGACGAGGTGGACGGGCAGGCGAATGGTGCGCGACTGGTCGGCGATGGAGCGGGTGATGGCCTGGCGGATCCACCACGTGGCGTACGTGGAGAACTTGAAGCCCTTGGTGTAGTCGAACTTCTCCACCGCGCGGACCAGGCCCGCGTTGCCCTCCTGGATCAGGTCGAGCAGGGGCAGGCCGCTGCGGGGATAGCGGCGGGCGACGGCCACGACCAGGCGCAGGTTGGAGCGGATGAAGATCTCCTTGGCGCGCTCCCCCTCGGCGGCCAGGACCTCCAGCTCCTCGCGCGCCGGGTCCTGCCCCTCGCGCTCTATCGCACCGTCGAGGATCTCCCGGGCGTAGACGCCCGCCTCGATGATCTGCGAGAGCTCCACTTCCTTGGCCGCGTCGAGCAGCGGGGTGCGCGCGATCTCGTCCAGGTACATGCCGACCAGGTCGCGGTCGGCGATCTCCCCGCCCACAGCGTGGGCGCTGCCCGTGGTCTGACGACGGGC
The DNA here is from genome assembly GCF_040645035.1 of Streptomyces sp. NPDC046876. Lineage (NCBI taxonomy): Bacteria > Bacillati > Actinomycetota > Actinomycetes > Kitasatosporales > Streptomycetaceae > Streptomyces > Streptomyces sp. NPDC046876. The sequence goes on from NZ_JBEYXK010000005.1 coordinate 162,186, forward strand.
GACGGCGCGGGTTGCCATGCGTGCTCCCTTGCAAAGTGTTAGGTCGCGGTGCGGCTGCTGGAACGCGGCTCTGCGTCCCTGGACACTCTCCCGAGTGCCCGCTTCCGAAGGGGACAACGAACGGAATCGGGACAGAATTCCCACGTTGGTCCCCTTTTTTCGCGATCTTGCAGTATCCTGCTCCGCCGGCCCCCGCAGGCGTTGCGGAGGGCGTTACGAACGCGAAGGAGTGCAGGTCAGGCGGGTGGCGGCGGCCGACCCGGAACCCCGCGGGGAACGGCCCGGCCGGACCGGCGGCCTGACTCCTGTTCTCCAGCGCGTCGCGGCTGCACTCCTGCCCTACAGGACGGGATCCGGAGCTCCGCGGTTGCCCGTGGCGCTACCCGAACTGAACCGAGCGCTTCGACAGACCCATCCAGAAGCCGTCCACCGCGTCCGTGCGGCGGCCGAGGTCGCCGGTGGCGTCGGCCGCCCCGAGGGCGACGAACAGCGGGGCGAAGTGCTCGGTGCGCGGGTGCGCGAGGCGGCCGGCCGGGGACTTGGCCTCGAAGTCCAGCAGGGCGTCGACGTCGGAGGCCTCCAGCGCCTCGCGGCCCCAGGCGTCGAACTCCGCCGACCAGGACGGAACGCCGGGCCCGGTGTGGCGCAGCGCGGCCAGGTTGTGGGTGAAGAAGCCGCTGCCGACGATCAGGACGCCCTCGTCGCGCAGGGGCGCCAGCTTGCGGCCGACGTCCATCAGGCGCCGCGGGTCCAGCGTCGGCAGGGAGATCTGCAGGACCGGGACGTCGGCGTCCGGGTACATCTCCACGAGCGGGACGTACGCACCGTGGTCGAGGCCGCGGTCGGGGATGTCCTGGACGGGGGTGCCGGGGGCCTGGAGCAGCGCCCGTACGGAGGCGGCCAGCGCGGGGGCGCCGGGGGCGTCGTAGCGGACGCGGTAGTAGTGCTCGGGAAAGCCCCAGAAGTCGTACACGAGCGGGGCGGGCTCGGTGGCGCCGAGGGCGAGCGGGGCCTCCTCCCAGTGCGCGGAGACCATCAGGATCGCGCGGGGGCGGGGCAGGGCCGCGGACCAGGCGGCGAGCTCGCCGGGCCAGACCGGGTCGTCGGCCAGCGGCGGCGCGCCGTGGCTGAGGTACAGCGCCGGCATCCGGGCGGGGTGCTGCTGGGTCACGGGAGGCTCCTCGTTCGGGCGAGGGGGCCGGAGAAACAGGACCGACCCCGCGTCGTTCAAATTTGAACGACGCGGGGTCGGCTGTCATTCCCGCGGTACCCCGCCGCCCGTCAGTGGGCGATCACCGGGACCATCACCTCGGCGTCCTTCGCCGCCTTGCCCCCACCGGAGGCGACGGGGCCGGCGGAGCCGGGACGGCCCGTGTTGATCAGCGTCAGGGCCATGGTGGCGCTGGCGACGAGGATGCCGACCGCCCACCAGATCGCGGTGGAGTAGCCCTCCACCATCGCCTGGGCCCGGACCAGCTTGGCCGCCGGGCCGCCGGCCGCGACCCCGGCCGCGTGGTCCGTCAGGTACGCGGTGGTCGCCGACGCGGCGATCGTGTTCAGCAGGGCGGTGCCGATCGCACCGCCGACCTGCTGCGAGGTGTTGACCATGGCGGAGGCGACACCGGCGTCGGCCGGGTCCACCCCGTGCGTGGCCAGGGACATCGCGGGCATGAAGGCCGTGCCCATGCCGAGGCCGAGCAGCAGCTGCGCCGGCAGGATCAGCAGCGGGTACGAGGACCCGACCTCCAGCTGGGTCAGCAGCAGCATGCCGGTGGCGGCGACCAGGAAGCCCGGCCCCATCAGCAGCCGCGGCGCGACCCGGGTCATCAGGCGGGCGCCGATCTGCGTCGAGCCCGTGATCATGCCGGCGATCATCGGCAGGAAGGCGAAACCGGTCTTGACCGGCGAGAAGCCCTTGACCACCTGGAGGTAGTAGGTGAGAAAGAGGAACAGGCCGAACATGGCGATGACGGCCAGGCCCAGGGAGAGGTAGACACCGCCCCGGTTGCGCTCCAGCAGGACGCGCAGCGGCAGCAGCGGCGACTTCACCTGCGACTCGACGAACACGAACGCCGCCAGCAGGGCCGCCGAGGCGATGAACATGACCACGGTCACCGCGTCCGACCAGCCGGCCGACTCGGCGCGCGTGAAGCCGTAGACGAGCGCGACCAGGCCGAGCGTGGACAGGATCACGCCGGGGATGTCCAGCGGGGCGCGGTTGCGGCCGCCGGCGGGCTCGCGGATGACCATCCAGGCACCCGCGGCGGCGACGACGGCGAAGGGGATGTTCACGAAGAACGTCCAGCGCCAGTTGAGGTACTGGGTGAGGAAGCCGCCCAGGATCAGGCCGACGGCGCCGCCGCCGCCCGCGATCGCACCGTAGATGCCGAAGGCCTTGGCCCGCTCCTTGGCGTCGGTGAACATGACGGCGAGCAGGGACAGGGCGGCGGGGGCGAGCAGTGCGCCGAACGCGCCCTGGAGGGCGCGGGCGCCCAGCATCATGGCCTGGCCGCCCGCGGCGCCGCCCAGCGCGGAGGCCAGGGCGAAGCCTATGAGGCCGACGGTGAAGGCGTTCTTGCGGCCCCACTTGTCGGCGATGCGGCCGCCGAAGAGGAGCAGTCCGCCGAAGGCGAGCGCGTACGCGGTGATGACCCACTGGCGGTTGCCGTCGGAGATGCCGAGGTCCGTCTGGGCTGAGGGCAGCGCGATGTTCACGATCGTCGCGTCGAGGACGACCATGAGCTGCGCCAGGGCTATGAAGACGAGCGCCTTCCAGCGGTTGGAATCGGCAGCCGCCGGGGGTGCTGCGGCTGTCGCGGCGGTTTTCGGCATGGGGGTACCCACTTCGGTGTGCGGAATGACGGAAGAGCCAGGCTCGGTACGGGCTGGTTGGGCTTCGTACGGCTTGGTGGTACTGGGAGGTACTTTGTGACGCTATCGGGCGTTCCCGGTGGCGTCACATGGTTTTCTGCGCCTTCTGCGCCTTCTGCGCCTTCTACGCTTTCTGTGCTTTCTGTGTTTTCTGTGCTTTCTGCGTGACCTGTTGCGCCTGTCGGCGCATGTCCTCGAGGGTGGCCGCCGAGCCGGGGAGCTCGGAGAAGGCCGGAGCCCTCAACCCGTCGAGGAAGAGCTGGAGATGGCGGTGGACGAAGGTGTCCACGTCCATGCAGGTCACGCCGGGCAGGGGGCGGCTGAGCTGGGACAGGGCGACCATCAGGTCACCGGCTCCGATGTCGCTGCGGACCAGGCCCGCCTCCTGCCCGGCCGCCAGCAGGGCCTCGACCGCGGCCGCCAAGTCCTCGCGTGCGGCGAGCAGTTCCGGGTGCTCACGGTCGAAGTCGCCGTCCAGCATGGGGCACAGGGCGCCGATCCGCTCGTCCGCCGCGGCGTGCGTGAACCGGCAGAGTGCGGCGAACGCGTCCGGTTCGGCGGCGAGGGCTTCCCGCGCGCCGGCGGTGACCCGGTCCATGACGAACAGCACGACGTGGTGGACGAGGGAGGCCCGGTCGGGGAAGTGCCGGTAGAGCGTGGCGTTGCCGATGCCGGCCCGGCGGGCGACCTCGTCGAACGGGGCGCTGGAGCCGAACTCCACGAACATCTCGCGGGCCGCCGCCAGGATCCGCTCCCGGTTGCGCACGGCGTCCGCGCGCGGACGCGGGGCCCGCGTGGTCGCGGCGGCGGTGGAGCGCTTCATCGGTGGCCTCCCTGGCGGTACGGCGGTAGCGGTACGGCGGTAGCGGTACGGCGGTACGGAGTACGGCGGTACGGCGGCATGCGGACCCCGTAACCGGGGAGCCGGTCCCCGCTTCCGGGGACACACGTTCAAACGGGGATCCAGTCCCCGGTTATTTCACCCTCCCGTGTGAGCTGGGTCACGCCTCCGTTCCCGTTCGGCCGCACCCGGCGCGCGGGCGCGCCGCCGCCGTCGGAGGGTGATCGCACGGAGTGCAGCCCGGGCCCGGCCGGCTGCCGCGGACCCGAAGGCGATCTCCATGACGCAGACCCGCCACCGGATACGCAAGCCCCGCCGCGCAAGCGCCTACATCGGCCTGACCGCGCTGGCCCTCGGCGTCACCGCCACCGCGAGCACCGGCATATCCGGGCGCGGGCATTCGGCGGCCGGGCCCGTGGCCACGACCGCCGAGTCGGCGCTCGCGCCCTGCCGGATCTCCGGCGCGATGGGCGTGCAGATGTCCGAGGGCCTGCCGACGCCCCCCGGGTACTCCCGCTCGACCGGCGAGGTCCGGGCCCTGAACCTGATGATCGACTTCCCCGACGCCAAGGGCGAGGGGACGGCGCTGGACCGGCTGGCGGAGTTCTTCCCGCAGACCGCCGACTGGTTCCGGACCAGCTCCTACGGCCGGCTCAGCTACCGGGCCGACGCCCCGATCAAGGCCTGGCTCCGGATGCCGATGCCGTTCGCCGCGTACGGGATCGAGCGCGGGTCCCCGTACGAACCGGGCTACCGGCAGCTCGTCGAGCACATCGTGAAGGCCGCCGACAGCGAGGTGGACTTCAGCAAGTACGACCTGGTCAACATCCTGGTGACGCCGAACGCGGGCCCCTCCGCCCTGGACACGGTGCTGTCGGTGACCTTCTCCGGCAACGGCGAGGCGCCGGTGGCGGACGGCGTGCCGCTGGCGAACACCTCGTTCGTCTACAGCCGCCAGGACGACGGCTCGGGCTCCTACCGGGAGACCGGCTACCGGGTGCTCCCCCACGAGAACGGGCACGTCTTCGGCCTGCCTGACCTGTACACCGCCGACGGCGGCGGCGCGGTCGGCCACTGGGACATCATGAGCGAGGACTGGGGCGCCAACAACGACCTGCTGGGCTGGCACAAGTGGAAGCTGGGCTGGCTCGACGGCTCGCAGATCACCTGCGCCTCGGCGTCGGGCGTCAGCGAGCACGTCCTGACGCCGCTGGCGATCGAGGGCGGCACCAAGCTGGCCTTCGTCCCGCTGTCGGCGAGCTCCGGGTACGCGGTGGAGGTGCGGACCCGGGCCGGGAACGACGAGGCCGTCTGCAAACCCGGCGTACTGATCTACAAGGTGGACTCCGAGGTCGACACGGGCCGCGGCCCGGTCACCGTCGCGGACAGCGCGTCAGCCAGCGGCGGCTGTACCCGCCGGCCCAACGTGCACGGGGAGCTGTCGGACGCGCCGTACCGGCCGGGCGAGACGTTCACCGACGAAAAGGCGGGCGTCAGCATCTCGGTGGTGGGCGAGCAGCCGAACGGGAGCTTCCGGGTACGGATCAGTCGGCCCTGACGTTGCCGCGGTACTCCTCCCAGGTCCACAGCAGCTGGCGGCGGGCGAGGACACCGACGGCGTGGCGCCGGTAGGCGGCCGTGCCGCGGACGTCGTCGATCGGGTTGCAGGAGGCGGCCGCGAGGACGGCGAACTGCTTCACGACCGACGGGGTGAGGGGCCCGCGGGACTCCCAGAAGCCGCCCTCGTCGAGTGCGGCCACGAGGAACTCCTCGGCGGTCGTCGCCCGGATCGGGGTCGGGGCCGCCGAGCCGATGCCCGTACGGACGGTGCGGGTCGCCGGGTGCAGGGCGAGGCCGAAGGCGCAGACGGCGATGACCATGGCATTGCGCGTGCCGACCTTGGAGAACTGCTGGGGCCCGTCCGCGGTGGGGATGTGGACCGCCTTGATCAGCTCGTCGGGGGCGAGGGCGTTGCGCTTGACGCCCGTGAAGAACCCGTCGATCGGGATCCGCCGGGCACCCCGTACGGACTCCACCTCGACCTCGGCGCCGGCGGCGAGCAGCGCCGGGTGGGCATCACCGGCCGGGGAGGCGGTGCCGAGGTTGCCGCCGACGCTGCCGCGGTTGCGGATCTGCGGGGAGGCGACCGTGCGGGAGGCGAGGGCGAGCCCGGGCAGCGGGGCTGCGAGCTGCTCGACGATCTCCGTGTACGGGACGGCCGCACCCAGGCGGACCGTCTCCCCGCCGACCTCCCACTCGCGCAGCAGGCCGATGCGGGTGAGGTCCATGAGGTACTCGGGGCGGCGGTGGTCGAAGTTGATCTCGACCATCACGTCGGTGCCCCCGGCGATGGGCACGGCGGAGGGGTGCGCGGCCTTGGCGGCGAGCGCCTCTTCCCAGGCGGCGGGGCGCAGGAAGTCCATGGTGGCTCGCATTCCTCGGGCGGCGGCGCGGCGCAGGGCAGCCGGAGGACGGGGGCTCCGCCCTCCTGCCCACCGTCCCACGAACCGCGGCGCCCGGCCTCGTACCGGATCGGGAAACGCCGGGGAAGCTAAGGAAACTCCGGCCCGAGCTCATGCCGCACATCAAGCTCGCGGGGTCGATGGGAGGACTCGTTCGCGGTGGCGCTCCCGAAGTACCCGCCCATGACGACCCCGCCGTGGACGGTGCCGCCGTTGATCGCGTTGCTGATCTTCGGGGCTCGGCCCTCGGTCCCGCGCCAGCCGGGATTCACCTCGTCCAACAGTGCGGCGAGCTCGCGCTCGGCGGCCGGGTCGGACTCCAGCACCTCGCGCAGCCGGTCCCGCCACGTCTGCTCGACGCCCGCCGCTGCCGCGTCGTCGCCGTCGGCGCGGGCCACGAGGAGTTCGGCGCGGGAGGCGCCCAGTTCGGCCTCCGCTTCGGGCCGCCCGAACAGCCGGCCGAACCGACCGCTGACCGAGGTCCATGCCTGGGTGGTCATCAGGCCCACCAGGGTCGTCGCACCTGCCTGCACCAGCGCTGCAACATCCATGCCCTTCACGCTAACCGGCGGGTTGACGGTGGCGGGGGCGGTTCCGGAAAGTGGGTGCCGTGATGCGGATGGGGCGAGAACTGCTGCCGGAGCGGCGGTGGCTCACAATGCCGTCGGTGCGCACGGTCCTGGGCGTCATCCACAACGTCACCTCGGCTACGCGGCTGCTCGACGTGCTCGCCGTCTTCGAGGGCGACCCGCGGGTGCGGACCGTGTTCACCTGCACCGGGTCCTCGGCGCTGGACGGCGGCGTCGCGGAATTCGCCGCCGAACACGCGCTTTTCCTGATTCCCTGGAAAGAGGCGCTCGCGCGGGAATTCGACCTCGCGGTGATCACGAGCCGCGGCGGGGAACTGGAGAAGATCCGGGCCCCGATCATCGGGGCGCCGCACGGCGCCGGATACAATAAAAAACTCAGCAAGAATCCGGAATCCGAGGATGTGGCCGGGGCCGGGGCGTTCGGCCTGTCCGCCGAGTGGCTGCTGCATGACGGTGAGGTCGTCCCGTCCGCCATCGTCCTCTCCCACGAGGAGCAGTACGCCCGCCTCGGCCGCCACTGCCCCGAGGCCGCCCCGTACGCCCACGTCGTCGGAGACCCCTGCGCGGACCAGCTCGAAGCCTCCGCGCCTTTCCGTGCGGAATACCGCGAGGCCCTCGGCGTGGGGCCCGGCCGGAAACTCCTCCTGATCACCTCCACATGGGGCGAGAATTCCGTTCTGGGCGCCTCGTTCGACACCGTGCGCCGGGCCATCGCCGAATTGCCGTACGACGAATACCGCGTCGTGGCGGCCGTGCACCCGAATGCCTGGTACGGCCACGGCGGCTGGCAGATCCGGAACTGGCTGGAGCCCGCGCTGCGCGCCGGGCTGGTCCTGCCGCCGCCCGCCGGGCAGACCTGGAAGGCCGCGCTCTGCGCTGCGGACGTCTTCCTCGGCGACCACGGCTCGCTCTCCCTGTACGCCGCCGCCCGCGGGCTGCCGGGGCTGCTCGCCGCCTTCGATCCGCAGGCCGTCGCGCCGGGCTCCCCCATGGCATGGCTCGGCGAGCGGCTCCCCCGGCTGGACCCGCTGCGGCCGCTGGCCGCCCAGCTGGCCGGGGCCGTCGCCCTGCCGTCCGCGGCGGACCGCATCACCTCGCGCCCCGGCCGCGCGCTCGCCCTGCTCCGCACCCTGTGCTACCGCCAACTCGGGCTTCCCGAACCGGAGTCGGCGTGCGTGGCCCGTCCGGTGCCGGTTCCCGTGCCGTCGCCGACCGGTACGGCGGGGCGCGGTCCGGCCGCGCCGGCGCTGTACGTGGACGTCCGCATCGCCGGCCGCGAGGTCCGCGTACGCCGCTACCCGGCCGAACCGCAGCGCGGCGGCGGCCCCCACCTGGGCCCCGACGCGCATGTGGCGGCCGAGGCCGCGGAGCCGGATCCGCGGCTGCGCGGGCTCGCCGATGTGCTGGTGGTGCGGTCGGGGGCGGATCCGGCGGGCGTGTTCGCCCGCAACCCCGGCTGCGTGCTGGTGGCGGGGCCGGGGCGGCTGGTGCTGCGGTCGGGACGGGAGTTCGCGGTGCCGGCCGGGGTGGATCCGGGGGTGGCGGGTTCGGTGCTGCTGGCGCTGTTGGGCGAAGGCCTCGATCCGGAGGGGCCGTTCACGGTCCGGGTCGGGGGTGCGGTCTCAGAGCTGCGGCTCGGGGCTGTCGGGGCCGTGGGGCCCGGCGGGGCTGTCGGGCCGGGTGGGGCCGGGGGCGCCGTCGCCGCGGGCGAGGCGGATGCGGGCCTCCTCGACCCGGATGCTGCGCAGTGACGCGTACAGCTCCAGGGCCTCCTGCCAGTCGGCCCGGGCGGCCGCCGGGTCACCGAGCGCGTGGGCCGCGTCCCCCCGTACGAGCACGGCGTCGGCCCGGTTGAGCGAGGGCGCGGCGAACGCCTCCATGGCCGCCGCCAGCGGGGCGAGCGCCTCGGCGGGGCGGCCGGCCGCGAGCCGGGCCATGGCCTGGCGCAGCCGGGTCTTGGCCGCGTTCTGCGTGTCCGGCTCGGGCAGCGCCAGGAACGCCTCCAGCGCCTCGCCGAGCAGCGCGGCGGCCTGCTCGTGCTCCCCGGCCGCGCTGGCCGCGGTCCCGCGGTGGTACGCCAACAGGGCGCGGCCGCGCGGGTGTTCCGTATCGCCGAGGGCGGCGAGGGCCTGCCCGTACAGCTCCGCCGCCGCCCGCGGGTCCCGGCGGGCGGCCGCGATCCGGCCGAGGCCCTCCAGGGCGGAGGACTCGGTGCGCGGGTGGCCGCCGGCGCGGCGGGCGCTCTCGCGGGCCGCGTCGTAGTGGGCCCGCGCCTCCTCCAGGTCCTCGGCGGAGCCGCGGTCGGTCAGGGCGAAGGCCAGCTCGAAGTGCATCCGGGCCAGGAGCAGCCCGTCGGCTGCGCCCCCGGCCGCGGTGTCGCCGGACGCTGCGGCCCCGGCCGCGGCGACGGCGAGACGGGTGATGCGGATCCACAGGGTGTGGTGGCCGCGGTCGAGGAACAGCCCGTGCACCGCCTCGGCCAGCAGGCACAGCTGCCCGGGCTCGGTTTGCGGGAGCTCGGCGACGGCCAGCAGGTTGTGCCGGTCGGGCTCCAGCGCCGCCAGGGCCTCGGCCTTGTCGGCGAATACGCCGGTCGGGGCTTCGGGGCCGGAGAAGACCGCCCCGAGCCGCCAGCGCCCGGACAGCCGCAGCTCGGCGGCCGCGGCCCGGCGCACGTACCAGTCGACGACCGCCCGCAGCAGTCCGGGCGCCTGCGGGTCGGCGGCCGCGAGGAGCTGCGCGTGGCCGTGTACGACCCCGTTGAGGCGGGAGCGGCCCGGCCCGGACCGCTCCAGCAGCCCGGCCGCGTACAGGGGCCCTCGTACGCCGGGCGCCAGCTCGTCGAGCAGTGCGTCGGCGAACTCCGCCGTGGGATGCGCCCCCAGCAGCCGGAACCCCCGCTGCACGTGGGGGTCGAGCCCCTCGTAGGCGAGGTCGAAGACGCGGCGCGGCATGTCGAGCGCCTCCAGGATGTTCTCCCGCGCGATGCGGGCGGCCAGCCCCTCGACCCCGTCGGACACCGGATCCGCGGCCCGGGCGGCGGCGATCCGCACCACGTACGGCAGCCCTGCGGAGGCCCGTACGACGGCGTCGAGCGACGGGCCGTCGGGACCGTCCGCATCCCCCAGGACCGTCCGGAACAACTCGGCGCAGGCCTCGGCCCCCAGCTCGGGCACGGCGAGCCGGACCGGCAGCCGCCCGGCCGGATCCTGCTGCTCGATCGCGGAGAGGCGGAACCGGCTGGTGACGGCGACCATGCTGCCGGGATGGCCGGGCTCGAGCCGGCTCACCTGCGCCGCCGAGACGACCCCGTCGAGCACCACCAGACACGCCCCGTCGGCGGTCAGACTCCGAAACCGCGCCGCCAGCGCGTCGGGAGTCGCGGGCAGCTCGGCCCGCGGTGTGCCGAGCACCCCGATGAACGACTCCAGCACGGCCGCGTCCTCGACGCCCTCGCCCATGGCGGCGTAGAACACCCCGCCGGGGAACGCCTCCTTGGGCAGCTGCTGCGCCCAGTGCAGCAACAGCCCGGTCTTGCCGACCCCTACGGTGCCGTGCAGCACCACCAGCACCGGCGCGCTCTGCCGCTCCCGCCCGGCGAGCACCGCGTCGAGCCGCGCCCGCGCCTCGTCCCGGTCGACGAACCCGTCGGGCCCGAAGGGCAGCATCCGCGGCACGCCGGAGCCGGAGCCCCCGGCGAGCCGGCCGCCGACGTCCCGCCCCATCACCACGGGCCCGTAGAAGGTCCCGCCCGAAATGCCGTTCCGCACATCACCCGATCCCGAGTACGCCTCCACGCAGCGCAGTCTCCCAGCCGCTGCCCCCCAAACCCCGTGCTCCACCCGCACGATGGCCGATTACCGCCCCCGGCCGCCCTCCCACGGCACGACACCGGGCCGCCGGAACCACCACCACCACCCGACGGACCCGGCGCGAAGGGGGCGCCGGCCGGTCAGCTCCCGCCGAAGCCCCCCGGCCGGATCCGGCTCCGTCAGCTCCTCGAACCGCCCGTCCAAGATCCCCAGCGCCGCCTCGAGCTGCGGGGCGACGTCAGGCGGCAGCCGGAGGCCGACCCCCTCGAGGCGGTCGCGGGCCTCCAGCCGCTCCCGGTACAGGTCGGCGGGGTACCAGCCCGACGGAGCCCACCCGGACTCCATCTGCCGGACGAGCCGCTCCCACACCACCAGCGAACCCGTCACGGACCTCAGCAGCCCGTGGTCCGCCCGCCCACCCACCGCCCCGATGAATCCCTCCGCCACCGGGGTGGCGGGCCGCTGCTCCCGCACGATCTCCTCGAACCACGTCACCTCCGCCCGCGGCAGCTGCGGCACCGGCGCCTCGACCGCGGTCACGGTGAGCACGGGCGGCTCGTCGTCGGACAGCTCGAGCCGGGCCCGCGTGAGGAGCCCCTCCGGCGTCACGGCCCAGTAGGCGCTCGGCGGCGCCTCCACGGCGGGATACAACACCGTGGTCCCCGCGGCCTCGGCGAACCGCGCGGCGAACTCCGCCTCGCCCGGCCGCGGTCCGACCACATCCTGAACGTAAATGCTCAACGACCAGGCGAAATCCCCAAGCACACCCACGAATTCGCACGAGACGTCCGCATCCCAGTTCCGCAGCTCGGGATCCCCATCGGCGTCGGCAACCTCCACCGCCCCGACCCTCACCCCAACCCCCCGGGCAACCGCCACCCCCATCCCCTCAACCGGAAGCCGATCCACAACGAGCAGGTTGTACGTCACGTCTGCATCGCCGCCTGCACCTGCACGAGCCACCGCCGAAGCCTGCCCCGCGGCGGAGACACGCCGAGTCCGAGCGCCGCAGCGGCCTTCTCGAGGTCCGCATCCGATGCGTGAGCGCTCAAGAACTCCCGGATCTCGTCCGCCGCCCTGCAGCGATCGGCCTCCGAAGCGCCGGAGAGGTAGTCGGCCAGCGCTTCCTCGTGCGACGTGTACTCGAAAGGGAAGTCCTGGTGGAAGTACGCCCCCAGGAGATGCGACAGCTCCGGAAAGCGCAGACGGGACATGAACGGTTCCTTCGGGAAGAGTCCGCAGCGGCGTAGAGGGCCGTTGAGGCCCCTTGAACGGGTTCAAGGGTAGGGGGAAACGGCGCCGGGTCGCCGCGTTGCGATGGGTGCCGTCGTTGGTGCGGCGCCCGTTGGCCCGGGTCGGGGGCGGAACTCCCCGAACCGGTCGCCACACGTGGAAGGCAGCGCCCCCGGGCCCTGCGCCCGTATCTCCGCTTACGGATCAGTCACCACCCGCTACACTGACGGCGGTGGCCGGGCCTGCACCGGCTGCTGCCACGCCTTCGTAGCTCAGGGGATAGAGCACCGCTCTCCTAAAGCGGGTGTCGCAGGTTCGAATCCTGCCGGGGGCACCAGCACAAACGGCCCGGACCGATCATGGTCCGGGCCGTTTGGCTGCTAGGGGGTGGCGAGGGCGCGCGCGACCGGGGTCCCGGTGCGTCGCGCGTAGGTGAGCCGCTCCCGCACTTCGCGCAGGCTCCGGGGGCGGTAGCCGGGTCCGCAGCCGCAGCAGGCCTGCCGGAAGTCCAGTCCGGCATGGAGCAGGACCGAAACGACCCTCCAGGCATCCCGGTCCCGCTGTGGCGGCGCTTCGAAGGCGTCACCGGCGAGGAGCAGCTCTCGGCGGCATTCCGGGCAGCGGTGCGTCCGCTGCCCGGAATGCTTGAAGGAAACCCGGCATGAGAGGCACACGTACGCGGAGCGGTGGGGCATGCGGCCACTATCCGCCGTCGGGATTGCGCCCCGCCATTGGGTTTTTTTCCCGCGCATGCCAGCCGCGCCCCTCCCAGTCAGGCTGTCCGGCCTGGGACTCGGGGCCGCGGAGCCTACTGCTTCGGTTTCACCGAATCCGGCAAGAGGTACAGCGGGGACATACCGCGCCAAGTGTCCGACGCTGGGCGTGCGGGAGCCCTTCCGGACCCTGGGGTGGAAGGGCTGGGGTTTGTGGTCGACGGGTTAGCTCAGGCCCTTGGTGCGCTCGCCGATGCGGTCGCCCACCGGCGCGCCGGCCCGCTTCAGGGCCGCCTTGGTGTGCAGCCCACCCTTGACCTTGCTCCGCACCGGGCCGTCGAAGCCGTGTCCCTTCGGCTGCGGGGCGTGCCCAGGCTCCGGCGTGCGCAGCTCGCTCTTCTGCTCTTTGCTCATCCCGTCGTCAACTCCTCGGGAAGCACCCAATCGGACTCGGACTTATTGGGATCCTATGCAGATATGGGGAGGGGCGCACCCGGGGCCCGGCCTCCCGTCACGGGCGCGGGCGCGGCGCCGCGTGGACCAGTTCCTCCGGGCAGGGCGTCCCCCGGGGCAGCTGGTACTTCGCCGCGACCCGGTACTGCCCGGGCGCCGGGGCCAGCAGCTCCGTCCATACGTCCCCGGCGGCGTCGGGGGCCGCCTTGAACAGGCACCCGGCGGTGTTGGCGTACTCCCTCGGGTGCGCACCCGCGCCCGCCCGCGAGGCGAAGGTCTCCTGCGGCGGCGGCACCGCCCTGCCCGCGGTGTCCACCAGCCCCAGCCACGGCGAGTGCGGGATCCGCACCAGTACCCGGCCGGCCGCCTGCACGTCGATGACCAGCTGGTCCGCGCCGGCCCGGACCACGGTGGCGGGCCCCGCCACCAGGTCCGTGGGCCGGTCGACCTTGAACAGCTGCCAGTTCTCGTCGCCCCACACCGGCTGCAGGTACGGGAGCCCCGCGCGCACCAGCTTCGCCTCGGCCTCACCCCCCGAGTCGGGTTTGTCGGCGGGCAGCACCACGTAGTGCACGGCCCAGCGCTCCAGCCAGGCCCGGTAGCTCTCGGCGCTGAGGGTGTCGTCGTAGAAGAGGGGGTTGCGCTCCAGGTCGGCCTGCCGGTTCCAGCCGCGTGCGAGGTTCACGTACGCCGGGAAGGCCGAGGACTCGCGGTGGCTGCTGGCGGGGACCACCTCGACGCGGCCGCGCTCGGCGCCCGCTTTGCGCAGCTGGTCCACCAGGGGGGCCAGCTCCCGGTTCCAGGCGGCCACCGGCGTGGTGCGGACGATGTCGGTGATGCTGTTGGTGGTGATCCACACGGTCAGCCCGGCGAAGGCGGCGATCACCGCGAGGCGGCGCCGCGAGCGCGGCACGGCGTACGGCACCGCCGCCAGCAGGACCGCGCCGCCGAACAGCATGACCATCCGGGTGACGTTCGAGCCGACCTGGGAGTCGATGGCCCAGGTCAGGAACACGCCGAGGACGTAGACGGCCGCGGCGATCCGGACCGTCTTCCACCGCTTCGGCACGAGCAGGGCGATGGCCAGCCCGAACACGAACGGCAGCCAGGCCGAGCCCAGCTTCATCGGCTGCGTCCCGGAGAACGGGAACAGCCAGGCCGACAGCCCGACCACCGCCACCGGGGCCAGCCCCAGCGCGTACGCCCCCGGCCGCCGCCGGCTCAGGAACAGCGCGGCCGCAACCACCCCGAGGAACAGCCCGGCGACCGGGCTGGCGGCGGTGGCGAGCCCGGCGAGCGGGGCCGCGACCGCGGCCTTGGCCCAGCGGCGGTCGGCCCACTTGCGGGGCCAGCAGAAGACGGCGGCGACCGCGCCGAGCGCGAACATCGCGCCGAGCCCGAAGGTGACCCGGCCGGACATCGCGTTGCAGAAGAGCCCGTACACCCCGGCGAGGGCGGGCCACAGCGGCTCGCGGACGGCGCCGCGGCAGCGGGTCAGGATCAGGGCGAGCAGTCCCGCCGAGACGGTGCCGGCGACCATCATGGTCGTCCTGACGCCGATCATGTACATCACGTACGGCGAGACCACGCTGTACGAGACGGGGTGCATGCCCCCGTACCAGGCGAGGTTGTACGCCGAGTCCGGATGCCGGCCGACGAACTCGGCCCAGGCGTCCTGCGCGGCCAGGTCGCCGCCGCTGTTGGCGAAGGTGAAGAACCAGACGACGTGCAGCACCGCGGCGACGGCGGTCGCGACGGCGACCGGATGCCGCTTCGCCCACCCCGGGACCCCGGGCGCGGAGCCGCTCGCCGCGGCTCCCCCGGGCGCCGCGGACCCGCCGGCGGCGGCCGCGGCCCCCGGGCTCTGCTGCTGTTCAGCGGTGGTCACTGCTCACTGCCCTACTCCCCCACCCGGTTCGAACACCTGCGTCCCCCGTTCCGGGTCCTAGACGCGCTCCGGCGCCCCGGGGTTGCCCGGGGCGCCGGTATCACGCGGTCACGGTCACCGGTGGCGGCCGTCAGCCGACACGGGTCAGTTTGGCGCCGAGGCCCGGCGCGGCGAGGTCGCTCTTCAGCGCCACCGGCACCTTCACCTGGCTGGCCCCGTCGCCGACGGTCAGCACGCCGACCTCGGTGCCCGCCTTGGCGGTCTGCGGGAGCTTGGCGTCACCGGTGCCGAGCTTGAGCGCGACGCTGAGCGACGGCCAGCCGACCGCCTCGACGTCGGCGGTGGCGACGACCGGGGTGTGGCCGCCGAGGCCGTCGTCCACGTACCCGACGGTGTCGCCCTTCTTCACGACGGGCGCGCTGACCAGCGACTTCTGCGTGGCCAGCATCAGCGCCTTGCTGGCCGCGATGGCGGTGTCGAGGATCGGCACGCCATGCTGGCCGAGGACCGCGCCGACGATCAGCTGGTTGGTCTTGCCGACCTTCTTCTCCGCGGCGAAGAGCAGGTTGCCGCCGGCCTTGGTGGTGGAGCCGGTCTTGATGCCGAGGGCGCCGTTGCCGGGGATGAGGTGGTTCCAGTTCGGCCAGGACTTGTTGTAGGGGTCGACCCAGCTCACCAGCTTGGTGATCGCGATCAGCTCGGGCATCTCCACGACCTTCAGGCCCAGCTTGACCTGGTCCTCGGCGGTGCTGACCGTCGTCGCGTCCAGACCCGAGGGGTCGGTGTACGTGGTGTTGGTCATGCCGAGTTCCCTGGCGGTGTCGTTCATCTTCTTGACGAACGCCTCCTGGTCGCCGCCGGTGTCCCAGCGGGCGAGCAGCCGCGCGACGTTGTTCGCCGACGGGATCATGATCGCGGCGAGGGCGTCGTACTCGGTGATCTTGTCGCCCTCCCTCAGCGTGTTGACCGTCGACTCGCCCTCGGAGTCCTTCTTGCCGTCCTCGACCGCCATCTTGTCGATGTCGATCAGCGGACCCTTCTCCCCCTTCTTCATGGGGTGGTTCTTCAGGATCACGTACGCCGTCATGGTCTTGGCGACGCTGCCGATCGCGATCGGCTTCTGCTCGCCGAAGGTGCCGACGGTGCCGAGGCCGGACGCCGCCATGTACGCCTGGCCCTCCTTGGGCCAGGGCAGGCTCGGGGCGGCGCCGTCGAAGGTGTACGTGCTCTTCGCGGTCATCTTCAGCGCCGGCTCGGGCAGCGGGCGCACCAGCTGCACGACGGCCAGGATGATCAGCAGGAGGACGACCAGCGGGGCGTAGATCTTGAACCGGCGGACGACGGTCCGCATCGGGGTCGGCGGCGGGGGCGGGTTGTTCGTGAGGTCCGCCAGCATGTCGAGCGGCGGCTTGGGCGGCAGCGGCTGCTGCGTGGTCCGCTCGGACGGGTCCAGCCCGGCCGGGGCCTTTGCCGGGGCCTTTGCCGGGGCCGACGCCGACGCCGTCGCCGGGCGTGCGGCTCCGGCGGCGGGCTTCGCGGGCCCGCCGTCCGCGCGCAGCGGCACGAAGGTGCTGGCCTTCTCGCCGCCGACGGACTTCGGCGGCACGGGCCGGGACGCGACGGGCTTGTCCGCGGCCGCAGGCTTCCCGCCCTTGCCGTCGCCGGCCGGCCCGGCGGCAGCCTTGTCCGCGCCGCCTGCCGTCGGCGGCTTCGGGGCGCGGAAGACCGCGGTGCGCTCACTGTCGTCCGCGTCACCGTCACCGGACGGCTTGACCGGACCCGACGCCTTCTTCGGCTGGAAAACGGAAGCCGAGCCGCTGCCCGCAGCACGCCCCGCGGCCTTGTCGCCACCTGTGGCGGACCGGGGGTCCGAAGCCCGGCCGCTGTCGGCCGACTCGACGTCGCCGGAGCGCCCGGCCGCCG